>CAZTAY010000185.1:0-2521 GCA_964611655.1 uncultured Eubacteriales bacterium | reverse complement strand
TATCCTGCCAGTTTAACAAAAATTTTAACTGCTATGGTTGCCCTTGATTATCTTTCTCCCAGTGAGCTTGTTGTGATTGGCCCTGAAATAAACGGTGTGCCCTATGACGCAAGCCAGGCCGGACATAAAGTTGGCGAAACAATTAAAGTTGAAAACTTGATAAGAGCCATTCTCATAAAATCAGGAAATGAGGGCTGTTACACTTTAGCCCATCTTGTGGCGCAAACCGTCAAAGAAGAAGATGAAGAACTGCTTACTTATGCCGCCGAAGAGAAGATATTTACGAAGCTTATGAACGAAAAGGCAAGAGCTCTTGGGGCAATTAATTCAAACTTTGTAAATTCTCACGGATATCACAATCCCTCTCAATACACAACGGCTCAGGACATAGCAATAATCTCCATTGCGGCTATGGAATACGAATTAATCAGGAAAATAGCTAAAGAATCCTCTTTCATTGGAAACGGAGCAGGAGAAAATCCGCCTGAGGGCGCATTTACACAGGATTATAAATGGGAAACGACGAATTTTTTGCTGTCAAAGCCTGAATACTTCTATCAATACACAATCGGCCTGAAAACAGGCTTTACGGATCAGGCGGGGCAATGCCTGTCTGCCGTTGCTGAAAAGGACGGAAGGGGCTTGGTATCCGTTATACTTAATTCTCCTGATCCTGATAGATGGCTTGATACCGTTGCCCTTCTTGAATACGGCTTTAATAATTTTTCTATGAGAGAAATCCATAAAAAGAACGAGGTTATAGACAGTATGTTCGTCTATAACCCTCGTCTCGGACAATCGGGAGAGGTTTCTGTTTTAACCTCTGAAAGCTTTTCTGATTTATACAGCCAGGAAGATTTTGAAAAAATAACTATGGGAATAATATACAATGACGACGTTGTTTATAAATATACTGAAAAAGAGCGAAACAGCCCCGATTTTACAGATGAGATGAAGTTAATAACTCCTATTCAAGAGGGACAGATTCTCGGAAGAATAAATTATTATCTTGACGGAAAGCCCATTTTTTCATCAGATGTTGTATCGGGAAGTGTTGTCTTAGAAAGAACATTTAATTCTGATGTAGATTATTACATCGACGTAGCAAAGACAGCCGCCTTTTCTGGTTCAGCTATTCCGTTTTGGGTTGGGGGAGTGATTTTAATAGTAGAAAGCTTCCACTTAACCTGGTGGCTTAGACGCAGGAAAAAGAGGAAGCAATTTTCTTTTAGAGGAAGATTTTAGATCGTGTTATATGAGGTTGTGAATATTATATAAGCAATATAGATTAAAACCAGACAAATGCCTATGAAGCGGCTGAATTTTTTAAAAATCAGAGCAGGGATTACTGCTATACATCCGAACATTAAACAGGCTGGAATGTCCAAAAAAGCGAACTGTTTAGAAACGGGGATAGCTTGCCCAGCTATTAAAGAACTTATTGGCAGTATGAGTGCTAAATCGATTATGTTTGCGCCGATGATATTTCCGAGAGAAAGAGAGGCCTGCTTCTTTATAATTGATGTTATGGCAGTGACTAACTCAGGCAGAGATGTTCCGATTGCTATTACGCTGATTGCTATAATACGTTCGGGCACGCCGAATAACATGGCAAGCTTGCTTCCGCTGTCTATTAAAAGCTTTGAACCAATAGCAATACCGGCAGCTCCTATAATAAATTTAACGATATTTTTAACTGCCTCGCCACTGATTTTGGATTTCGACACAGAAACTGCACTGACACCGTTCAAGTTAGCCGCTTCTTTGGCCTTATTTACATTATCGACCATAGCCAGAACAAACACCGCTGCTAGCAAAATACTGGGGGTAATTCCGATTTTACCGCTTGGGGCGAAGACAGCAAGAATCAATGCCGCAAAGAGCATCAGAAGGGATTTTATCATATAATCTCTTCTTTTTATTACTGTCGGCATAAAAATCAGCGCAACACCCATAATAAGACCGATATTGGCGTTAACGCTCCCTATAGCGTTTCCGATTGCAATATCAACTTTGCCTGAGCCAGCAGCCATAAAAGAAACAAGCATTTCAGGCATTGTAGTAGCAATGCTCACAATGGTTGCACCTATAACAAAATCAGGTATGCCGGTTTTCTTGGCCATCCACGAGGCGGCGTCCACAAAGGCGTCCCCGCCCTTTACTATAAGGATAATTCCCAAAACCAATAAAATAATTGTAATAAATAACTCCATAAAAGCACACCTTTCTTTTTCGTAAGTATAAGACCTGCAACGGTAATTATATAACCACAGCAACTAAAAGTCAATTTTTGTATAAAAGTATACGTTTTATACATGCCATGGTATTTACTAAATTTAAAATAGTATGTAATGAGATGAAGGTTGTTATTCTAAAATTAATAAATTCGGGAGGTACTTATGATTTCAACGCCCCACATTAATCCAACGGCTGATATAGCCGAAACAATTTTGCTGCCCGGAGATCCATTAAGGGCGAAATATATAGCCGAAAACTTTTTAGAAAATCCTGTACAATTTAA
>CAZTAY010000184.1:0-2577 GCA_964611655.1 uncultured Eubacteriales bacterium | reverse complement strand
ATTTTGATTCTGAGACTGGGGATATTTATTTACGTGCGAGGTATTATGATCCTGCCACTTCACGCATGTTATCGGAAGACCCGATTAGGGATGGATTAAACTGGTATTTATCGTTCAATAATAATCCCCTTAAGTGGATTGATCCAACAGGATTTAAAAATGTTCTTCTTGTTGCAGCTCAAGATAGATATAACGGCGAGTTGCGTAGCACATTTTTAAATAATGCTAACACATATGTAAATGATAATATTACAACAGACGATACATTTATTATTCTTGATTTTGTTAATAATAAGAAAATTATTTACACTGGTAGCGCAAGAAATCCAGTTTCAGAGGATTTTGATATTAAGGATAAGGATGGCTTGTTTAAGGCAATGGGTTTAATCATTGAATCTCATGGATATACGCCATGGATAACTTGGGATGACCCTGATAGGAGCATTAATCTCACCAAAGATGATGCAAGCCGTTTTAAGTGGAGTTTAACAAATGCTATAAAAGGCACATATATCAAGCTAAATAATGGCGCTAATATAGGATTGCGCGGCTGCCAGATAGGAGATCGAAGAGGCAATGGTTTTGGTCAACATTGGGCAAATACATCAGGCGCTACTGTTTGGGCAGCTAAAGATGGAGATAACACGTCCCAAGTTACATTGCATGGCGGTGACTCATGGTATCAAATGACGGCTTCAGCTATTGCGGAAGGATTAAAAAATGGTACTATTTACAAAAAAAGCAACGGTTCCTTTTTCACTTATTCCAGACCAACAAGTACAGGGTATGTAAAGTACACACCACAATAAAGAATACTATTTTTTAAAAAGAGGCAACCTAAATGAAAAAAATATTATACTATTCAATGTCGGTATTACTTTTGATTGGCGGTATTTTTGTAGTTGGGTATGTGTTCGCAAACAGCACAAGTGATAAAAGTATTGACAATAACTATCTACACGAAGACACAACCAATTTAGCTACAGACTTTGGCAACAATGCCCCGGAATTAAATGTTTTTAATCTTCAAAAATTATCCCAAACAAAAAGTGTGCCAATTATTTATAATGAAGATCCGGGAAGTAACCCTCCTGATGATTATTTCGGTGTATTGGGTAATCTAACTTACCCCTTGAAAGAATTGGATATTTCAGATGCCGATGAGATTGCGGTTATAATTAGACCTAGCCCGAATCTTAAAACAGACGTGATAGATGCCTATATAGCTTGCAACACAGAAGTTGTTAGGCAAGCAAAAGACGAATTTTGCTATTTCAACACTCCAGTTGGTACTACGCCAAATTTTTATGTATCCATTTATAAAAATGGATTTGTCGTCGAAAAAAATATAGGAATATTCGGCATACATTTATCTAAGCTCGGAGACGAGTTTAAACCTGTAAAAAAAACAAAAACAGAAAATTCAAGTACAATTGTTTGTATAAGAAATTTTGACGAACAAAGCTACAATTACACAAATGAATTTCTAAGTTTAGTTAATTAATTTATGTAATGTAAAATTTGGTTAAAAAATGGCTTGAAAGTCAAGGCACATTTTTAAAAGAATTCACCAAAGAAAAAAGGCGCTTACTAAAAATCGCCTTTTTTTAATTCTCTCCTACTTACAAACCTCGAATAAGCAATTACTACAAATTGATTTATTTTTAACCTGCTTCAAGTTTTTTTCGTTCTCGCAGATAACACACTTATCAACTTTAGGTTTAAAGACAGCGTATCCACCATCTATAAAAACATCAATACTTTCTCCGTCTTTCCAGTTTAGCTCCCTTCTTAGCTCAATTGGCAGTGTTACCCGACCAAGCTCGTCGATTGTTCTAGTTGTTAGATAGCGCATATAATCCCCCTTTTACTTATTAATACATAACTATTAGCTAAATAAATAGTAGTATTATATATTATAATAATAAATATGGGTAATGTCAATAATATACCTATCTGATAACCTATAGTTAAGGAGGGTATATTATGGACGATATGAACAGCGTTGTAAAGCTTTCAGACTTTGGTGAAATTCGGCTGAAACTGGCTGAATATATAGATGAGGTGGGAATTAAAAGAAACAAGCTTTCTGATTTAACTGGTATAAAATATTCGATAATTGATAGGTATTATAAAAATATCGCAGTTGAAAGGGTGGATTTAACGATTTTAGCGAAAATATGCTTTGTCCTAAAATGCAGTTTGAGCGATATTTTGGAGTATTATCCTCCTTCCAAATAGCAAAGAAGTATGCTTATGAATATTATCTGGATGGTAATCAGTCGAAGAAGACAGGCCATACAGGCAGAAGAACTATATATCAGTATGATGGTTTGGGTAGGTTGGTAAATGAAGCAGAGACTGGTGTAAGCTCTAATATAACAAAGGCGTATGAATACGATATAGCCGGAAATAGAAGCAAGCTTTTAGTTTCAGGAGACGATGTGTTTACAACAAACTACAGCTATGATGCTAATAATCGTTTGTTGAAAGAGGAAAAAGAAACAGCAACAGGCATGGATACGACTGCTTATTCCTATGATAAGAATGGAAATATGTTGTCTAAAACAGGAGAAG
>CAZTAY010000183.1:0-2628 GCA_964611655.1 uncultured Eubacteriales bacterium | reverse complement strand
ACTAACAAAGCAAAAGTAAACATTAAAGTTAATGCTTCATAGATTGACATACCGCTTCACCCCCCTTCATAGGGGTAAAGCCAACCGTCTGTTGATTTCTTAAACTAATTAAACATAAAACAGAAACAAGAACAGTCCTAATAAATTTTTAAGCCGGATACCAGCTATCTTCAGCCAGTATCCGGCTTTTGTTTTAGTCCTCTAAATCACATTAATAAACATCTTATATTTATTTTTTGACATTAGCTGCATGATTGCTGGAACGTGCTGTTCAATCAGGCTGTAGTTTTGGTGCAGAATGTCCCTTGCTTTCCACAGGTTTCTATAATGTTCTTCATGATATGAACATTCATTATAGTCAAGGTCTTTGACTTTATAGACCTCGCAACCTTGGAATGGATTTGCCGTGCCAAGGAATAAAGTGTTTTGTTTATCAACAAAGAGGATTCTTCCTCCGTAGTTATTTGGATTGTTGATTCCGTTTAGAAATACCGGTCTGAAATGTTTGCCGTCACTGGAGATGTATAAATCAAAGCCAATTGGATAGTGTACAGCTCTTAAGAGCTTAACAACTGCTTTATATATGTCGATAAGAATTTTTGTAACTTCATAACCAATCAAGTTATACAATGCTTCTTCATTTGCCAAAAGTGTAGTTAGAATAACTTCCATATTGCTTGAATCGTCAAAGGTGCTGATTAAAAGCTGTCCTTCATACTCCTGAATTTGCCACGCATATACATTAAATGGGTTACTGAACCCAGGTCCATTCCAGGTAGGTCTATGGATGGATTGATTACCGTCATCAGTTAGGAATGGATTTCCCCCAACAACAACTTCCCAATTATCATATTTGTCAATCCTGATTACGTCACAGCCCAGAGGAATAAACCACGCCAAAGGCAGAGGCTTGGTTGCTCCGACATAAAGAAAATCACCAAATGTTCCTATACTAAGGGTATATTGATTAAGAGGATCCCCAAAACCATTTGAAGCTATTAATGTCCAGTCGTTCATATGCGGTTCTTCCTCGTTGGTTCTCCAAACCTGTGCACCCTTTGGTCCGCTTGTGGCAACATAGATTTTTGAATTAAATACAGCCATATTGCTGATTCCGCCTTGAGGATTGCGTTCAGGATCAAACCCTGGTTTACTGCTGTCAGTTAAAAATTCCCATGGATAAAATTCGGGGTCTTGGCTGCTATAAAGAAGAGGAACAGCGTTTTGGTTTGCTTCATCAACTGTGGCTACATACAGTTTTCCTTTATGGGATATCATTGCTCTTGAGGATGAGCCTTGTAATTGGCCGGGCATTACAAACCAATTAACGCCATTTGTTGTTTTTAATATTTTAACCTGTCCGCCAAAGCTTGCAGTATAAAGACAAGGACTTCCGCCAAATGGTATATGATTTACCATAAACCTTAGTCCTGTAATGCCTAGGCTTGGATCTGCCTTGTACACACGCTCCCAAGGAAGCCGACCATATTTTTGATATCTCCAAATCTCTGGAAGATTATCCACAGGGTCAGGTTTTATCAAATCAGGGATTTCTGTTTGAGGCTCTATCGCTTTTATAATGTTTAAAAGGATATTTCTTCCTGTACCCACATAAATGAAGTTTCCAAGCTCCCCCATTGACCAAGCATAATTATTTTGTCTAGCGTTGTTTAAGTTTTCGCTGTCAAACCCATTAACAGGTGTTAAATTCTTGAATTTCAAATATATCTCCCCCTTGGCTTGTTTTATACTAAAATACTCTTTAATAAACATTTGAGTTTATAGCTAAATCAGACTTTTATGGATGCAACCCAAAAAGCCACAACAGTTAATGTATTATCATATTCACCTTATTAGACTGTTGTGAGAAAGCCAAGTATATTTATAACTAATGTGGCGACAATTATATTTGTTATCTTTTTTGTAGACTAAATGCCGCCTTTAATCTAAGGAGTATAGTGTTTCGGTGCAAATCAAACCGAAACAAGCACTCAGTGAAACTAGTTCCTATTCGCTATACTCATGCGTCAGGGCGCTTATTAATTGATAATCGTCTTATACAAACAAGTCTGCTACAGTAGATATTTAAATTGAATTAGCTATAGCCGTTTCAACCTAAACAAACCGAAACAAGCTCTATGCCAGCTCGTTCCGCACCGCTAAACTTGTGCGTCAGGGCGCTTAATTGAATTTAAAATCTGCTTATACAGTAGATATTTAAATTGAATTAGCTATAGCCGTTTCAACCTAAACAACCCGAAACAAGCGCTATGCCAGCTCGTTCCGCTCCGCTAAACTTGTGCATCAGTGCGCTTAATTGAATTTAAAATCTGCTTATACAGTAGATATTTAAATTGAATTAGCTATAGCCGTTTCGACCTAAACAAACCGAAACAAGCGCTTAGCCAGCTCGTTCCGCACCGCTAAACTTGTGCGTCAGGGTGCTTAATTGAATTTAAAATCGACTTATACATTAGATATTTCAATTGAAGTAGCTATAGCCGTTTCGACATAAACAACCCGAAACAAGCGCTATACCAGCTCGTTCCGCTCCGATCCGCTAAACTTGTGCGTCAGGGCGCTTAATTGAATTTAAAATCGACTTATACAGTAGATATTTAAATTGAA
>CAZTAY010000182.1:0-2629 GCA_964611655.1 uncultured Eubacteriales bacterium | reverse complement strand
TTTTTATTTATACTATTTACAAATTGGTTTTTTTTTGATACAATAAAAGGCAATTTACCAAAAAGTTTTATAAAATTATTTGACAAGAATGATTGATTTCATGATTTTAAACTTAATAATATCAATCTCACAAATACTGGGAAATACTCGTCTATAGTCGAATTTCAAATAAGTCGAAATGGTATTTTATATAAAATCACGTTTACAGGCGTTAAACGGTTTTTAGTTAATATACCATCAACACAAAATTGGCTATGCGGTATGTTTACATGGGATATACTGAATTTGAACTGAATGATGATAAATCTTGGATTATTCGTATTCTTTGCGATTTTGATTGCGAGATTGAAATTCTATTCAAACGCATAAAAATTACTAAAGTACAATAGACGGTTATCTACTATCAGATTTTCCATACGATAGGCGGCTTTTTTGTAAAAATAAACTTGACTTTTGGCTGCAAAAGTGAGGTGAATGCCTTATGAACAGGAGAAAGTCGGCAAGGCAGAAGCATCCGAATGGGTATTAGTGGATTGAAGTACAGGCTTGATAAAATATGAAAGAGACGGCGAAATCCCGCAAATAACTAACGTCGTTTCCTCTCGCAGCTACCCAAAGGGCAGACTACATGAAATATTGTAACCCTCCGCTTATTTTTTTTTGAAAGAGGTAGCGGCGGTCGTTTAGGGTGAATTGTTTTTATTGCTCTTGCCTAGTTTGCTTGCAGTTGGGCCTTGTTTGCTCTCAATTGGAAGCGGGAACGGTTGCATTATCCTTGTTCATGAAATTCATCAATCAACCTTGATATAATTTCTGCTTGTAGGTCTGTTAGATTGGTTACATCAAAGGTCTTTTTACTTGTTAATCCTAACAAATAGTCCGTTGAAACGTGGAAACACCTTGCAATTTTTAATAGCACATCATAACTTGGTAATCGCATAGAGTTTTCATAAGAGGAAATCATGCTTTTCGTTATATTTACACGCTTTGCAAGGTCTGTTTGCGACAAACCTCTATCTATTCTTAATTGCTTTATTTTATTTCCTAAGTCAACCATTGGCGAACATCACCCCTACTACTAGGATACACTTTTTCTGTTCTCAATAGGAGTTTTTGTGTTTTCAAAACGAATAATAATAGTGATAAAATATTTAATGGTGTCGGATGTAGATGGCAATTCCACGCTAGATTTAATAAACAATTATTATCACACAAGAAAGGGTTGAAAAATAATGAAAAACGGCATTACCAAAAGAACAATAGTGGTGATAGTCTGTGTTATATTCACTTTATTAAGTACATTTACTGTGATTGCTGATGAAAAAGCTATGACTGTAACGCTAGATGGTAAAAAAATTGAGTTTGACCAACCGCCGATTGTTGAAGATGGGCGAACATTAGTGCCAATGAGGGCAATTTTTGAAGCAATGGGCGCAACGGTTGAATGGGAAGCAACGTTTCAAACCGTTACAGGCACAAAGGGAGATATTGTTGTCAAAATGCAGATAGGCAATAATGTAATCACTAAAAACGGACAGCAAATAACACTAGATGTGCCGCCTCAAATTGTAAACGGTAGAACGCTTGTGCCCGTTAGGGCGGTTGCTGAAAGCTTTAACGCAAAAGTTGATTGGAATGGCAAAGAACAAACGGTTATAATAAGTTCTAACCAAACAGATAAGTCTAATGTTGTAAAACCTACAGAATCACCAAATAAGCAGCAATCGACAACATCATATGTTGTAAATGCAGATGGTGTGAAATTTTTATATACATGGAATAATGCTTCTAAAGTGAATGTTTCGATACCTGATGGCGCAACGCATATCACTGTTGATGTTTATGATGTGCTTTATATGTTTTCTAATGATTGAGAAGTTGTAACTTTACCCTTTAGGAATGTATTTGAAGCTTTGGGTTTTACCCAAAGTGTTAGTAATGGTGATTATATATACTCTAAAGATGGAGAGTATTTCATTATCCTAGGAAAAGAAAAATCTCAAAAGGTAATGAATGAAAGTGCAATGGTTTATATAATACATTATATTAAACCATCTAGTACGCCTACACCTGAAGATATAGAAGAAAAATCAGTTTCCACAAAATATCCAATGCTTTCAAATTATTCCGAAGTACCTAATTTCTTTGAAATATTTGGAATAAATGCTGTTGATATAAAAGAACCCTACGCAATAAATAAGTCAGGTATATTCCCAAATGGAAATGCACACTATTACGAAACCTATTCTTCTTATAAAGGAGATATAGAAAATTTAATGAAAAGAGTAAACGCGAAGTATTCTTTACAATTAGCAGATTATGATCTTGAGCCTACAATTGTAATTGAAACAATTTTACTAGAATGCGGTTTTGTTCGAGATACAGACACAGAAACTCGTACTGGTGTATCTGGAATATATAAAAATGCCAATGGATATCGTGTATCTCTGGGATTTAAGATAGATAAAAGTTTTTCAATGGCGGTAGGTAAAGGGTACTAAAACCTTTGTTTAAGCTATTTCAATACATACAACAAATATAACAAAAGCGGCTATGCTTTATATGTAGCCGCCTTTTTTTTTCAAAAGATTTTCTATGAATAAATGATGAAGGATGAATACCACTACAA
>CAZTAY010000181.1:0-2734 GCA_964611655.1 uncultured Eubacteriales bacterium | reverse complement strand
CATAAAATTCTCCTTTCGGGCGTTTGTTTCATGTTATTTCCAGTCTTGCCTTCTTGGAGTTTTTAGTCAATTAGCACAAAATTATTTACATACCCCTTAAAAAAAGGAGTTTTTCTCTTAGCATAAATATCATATTATATATAATTATTTATTAGTTAGAAGTTTGTACTAATCATTTTGATAAGTGAGCATATCAATCATAAATTTAATATTGATTTACGATGCCAACTTTAAATCCCCCTTTATGATGAAATTCTATCAATTCGTTAAAAGCAGTTGAAAGAATCCATGTATCTGCATCTACTGCGCATATATCATCTAAATTTTTACCTATTACTTGAAAATCACATTTAATAATTGGACTCCACATTCATTAAAAGGAATCTTGTTTAAAAAGCAATTATAGATTTTTAAACTTTCTACCTCATTTAGCACTGTAGCATTTGATGATAGTGCATCAATACACTCCTTTAATAAAGTATTATTTTGGATTTCTATTTTTTTTGGAACTCCCTATTTTTTTTCTTCAACTCTTCTAAACGCACTCTTTTGTTATCATCCATAAAATCAAACTCCATTATAATTTATCTATTTATCAAATCATTTATTTTTTTATATTCTTCATAACTAATGTCAGTTGGAATTACAATTTTAGTAGCATTTGCACCCTTTCCTTTAGAAAAATCTTCAAAATTGAAGTGTACTCCTTTATATGGATCATAATCAAGTCTCCATCTAACTTTACCATCTAAAGATTGCCTACCTATTTGTTTGTTTAATCCATAGCTAGCTTCTAGTCTTACTATATATGGTTTAGAACCACTCCTGATACGACTGCTGCTCTACCTAAAGCCTTAGCGAGTCCTTTTGCCGCTCCGCCACCATATGCTGCGTTCCAAACAGTATTAATTGCGGAATCTCTTCCTAATCTCAATAAACCAGCTGTTGAAAGCCCATCATATTCGTTCAAATCAATTAAGCCTGCTGCAAATTCTGCGCCATATGACAGAAAGGCTCTTTTAATAATACCAAGACCGCCACCCATAAATAATCCGGTTGCCATGCCATTTCCAGCGCCTTTTACCGCAGATCTCACAACATCCATGTAGTCAATCTTTTTACCAGATTTCCATTGCTCATAAAAGTTGGAACCTGCTCCCCAAATAAAACCAATTCCGCCGCCAATTAATCCCATAACCGCCGCCGAAGGCAGTTCGCCTCTTGGATCTACAAAATTCACAGGGTTATTATCGCAATATAAATATGGGTTTATATTGTTTTTTATTGGGTCTTTAGCCAGCATTCTGCCCGTTTTTGAGTCATAGAACCTTGCATGAGCAAAGTATTTGTCAATAACTGGGTCATAGCTATAATTTGTGAACGTCATACAGCTTTCAAGCCCGGCCATGTTCATAATATATGGCTGCTGGTTTGTTAATTCTCCAAAAGGATCGCGCTCAATATAATTTACTGTTTTTCAATTCTTTGTTCGAAACTAGAATTATACTGCCTAACGTATCAGTTTGTAGCTGCTATAAATCGAAAGGATTCTCTGCTTTTCTTGTTAGTTATTTATATAGAATTGTTATACTACTTGATGCTGTACGAGGATCGTAATTTGATGATATTTCACCCCATGAAAAGTTATATGGAGGGTTTCCTAAAAATCTTGCAAGCCAGCTATCATGTTTCAATTTGCGCTGTATTTCTTGTTTTTCCGACCAGTTTTCCCACTTAGGCTCAGATTTGCTATCTAAAATACAAATTGAAATAGAATAGATAATATTACTGGGATTAAATGTTACTACGGTCTGAAAAAAATCATCTTCAATTTTTTGTGGCAACAATGTAAATCTAGAGTAATGAGAATCATTTCTTATGATAATTTTATCTGGAGGTATTGATTGCAAAAATTCTTCTTTTGTTAATTTATTAGTAATGGTTATGCCACTTTCAAATTGAAGTTTTCCATTTTCTTTATATATAATGTTTATCACCTCTCATTGTTTATCTGTTTGTCATTATTATTGAAAATATTGGCTTGAGAACACTTTGGTAGTTTGGGATAAAGTACTGTTCAAATCCTCCTACACCATATTGTGGGTTTGCCAATGCTTTTGAGAATCCAACATTTATATCTCGTTGTACATAATATAAAGTCATACCAGGTCTAAATTGTGAGTAATTACCTAAACCAATCTGTAAGCCGGCATTTAATTGTTTCGCATCTGTACCCACGATAATCATAACTCTATTAGTTGTGTAAAAATTGCTTTGCCCGGGCGCACCACCCCATACATCTGAACCTTTTGATAAAACTGTATCCGTCCAATTGTCTACGCCAGGATAATCAGGTGAACCTTGCCAATTTCTAGCTTGTGATGAAGGACTAATACTACCAGACGAACCCTTAGCGCCAAAAAACTGCAGATCCATCTTAATTCGGTTAGACTTCCTTGTCATTCCATTATAGCTACTATTTGAGGTTCTTACAACATAATTGCGAGAGCTATTAGTTCCTCCAGAATTTGCTATATTCCTGCTTACTCGTCCGCTTCTACCTATAAAGTTTGCAACCTTTGAAATTGCCTTTCCGGCTCCTCGAATCAGTCCTCCAAACGCAGCTCCGCCTACAGTTCATCTTGCGATTGCTGCCCCAAAGCTTCAATCTATTGCCTGATATAGTCATCGAACTTGCAAACACTCATGAAAAGGTGTAAACTGGAAATATGAG
>CAZTAY010000180.1:0-2888 GCA_964611655.1 uncultured Eubacteriales bacterium | reverse complement strand
AATCCGTCTGGCGTATTACCCTTCCTGCTGCATCATAATAATTAGTTGTTTGATGTGTACCATTTGATTCTGTTTTTAATGCTCCTGTTTTTGTGTAAGTATATGTAATATAATCCTCTTTACCTGCAACCGTTGTTCCTGTTGGCTGGCTGTAGGTGTTATAGGTGTTTGTAAAGACATTGCCGTTTCTGTCGGTTTTGCCTGTCAATCTGCTTTCATTGTCATATGTGTATGTCTCTTCCTGACCAAGTGCATCTGTCGTTTTGACTACACGGTTTAGATGATCATACTCATATGACGTTGTTTTCGTACCGTTTGCGGTTTTCATTGCAGTTTTGTTTCCGGCACTGTCGTAATCGTATTGTTTATAGACTGGTTCTGTACCTTCATAACCTATTGATTTTGTTAAGAATCCACGGCTGTTGTATTCAAACTCTGATGTGGATGTTGGGGTTTTTTATTTAATAGTTTTTCTTTTCCTTATTCTCCAAGCTTAATCATATTGAAATGTTCCTGACTTGGATCAAAACTAGCTTTGACCCCTTTCTTGCTCAATACTCTAATTTTGATGACGATGTAACCACTGTTTTAATGGCATTTGGCTTTGTTAAGCTAACAATCACCAAGACAAAAGAAGAGGAAGTGGCAATACTTATAAAGTTCACGCCACTTCCCCCAATCAACCTCCTTGACGTAGACAAACAAAAGAAACTTTTGAGAATCAAACTTATTGGCTAATCTGAAAAATCTTTAAATAACAAATCAATCTCCTCTAAGTCAAAGATTGTACCATCACTTAGGAATTTTTCTATCTCTATAGACCCATCAAACATAAATTCAACTTCCCATCTTTGTCCTGGAACCGCTATTTCGATTAGAATACTATCTCGTATTTTATTAAGACGATAGTATATCCTTCGCTCTTCAAGCTTTTGAAGTAAATCTATAAGAAATTTGAAATTATCCAACCATTACCCTCCTTACTGATAAAATCGACTATCATTTAGTAATTTCCAAATAGTCTTGTAGCCAGTCTCATTTTGATCTGCTAATCTCCTAATAGTATCCATTGACATAGGAAGAAGTTGTTCCCATCCTGGGCCACCTTTAGGAAGTGGAGCACGCAAAATACTACCTTTTCTCCGTTTTAATACATCTTTAACAGTTGCATCTATATTCTATTCCATCTAAAGAATAAATAAACTATAATTCGTAAACATTATCAATGACATATAACCTAGTGGCAAATTAAGAACTTACATACCTAATCCTTTATTGATTCTTCATTGATATTTTTCATTTCAATAGTTTCCAAATCTTCAATTCCATCATCACGGTATTTTAATTCAAAATACAGTGTTCCATTCTTAAGTTTGAAATTACCATAATATAATGGATAATCAAGAGTAGTAGTTGTGGCTCCAGTTTCGAAATTATATACACTAGCATCAAAAATAGTAAGCCTTCCAACAAATCCGCTTGAAAATACAACAGAATCTTTAATTATACCATTTTTTTTATATGTGCCATGATATGCTTCTTGCTTTTCTTTGTCTATATCGAAAGTTAAATACAAACCCGTTTCAGTTTGCCAATGACCTAACGGAGGATATTTTTCTTGACTGACAGAACCACATGCACAGCCATTAAGTATAGTACATACTAATAACAGAGCCAATACTAAAAAGAATCTATATTTTAACATAATCATACTCCCCCATTATTAATAATGATAGTAATTTAGTCGATAGTGATTAAGTCTAATGCTCCGCCAGTTTGACTTAATATCCATTCATCTATGGATTCATAATTACGTGCTAATTTATTGCTATTGGAAGAATTGACGATCCAATAAGTATTGTTTTTACTATCATAGTTGATATTAACATAGTGTAAATTTAAACCGTCCTTTGAATATTTATAAAGCAAAATTGCTGTTGTAGAATTTTTTATTTTTTCATCCAAATTAGTTGGAAAGCTATACATAACCGTGTTATGTCCCCTGTTCTTAAAGAATTGATTAATGGCTTTTTTATCAGCGCCAAATAGCCCTCCATAAACTAACCCTTCGTTACTTTCTATGGATTTAATAATATCAGCAGGATGAACCCATTCACCATTACCTCTTAACGAGAGAGCAGTTAATGCGTTATATATTGCTATAACTCCACATCCATTATAACTAGCAGATTGATAACCAAATCTCAATAATGATGCGTTTCCATGTCCTTGACCATAAATGTAACTTGAATGTGCAAATTCCAATTTTATATTATTTGCATAATTTTCATCTATTTTTTGCTCTAAGGCAGGACTTATATAAAAACCATGGGGATCAATAAATAACAAAGGATTGTTAATCGCATAAACATAAAGATTAGAGCTTTGCATTGTAGCATATATATTAACTTGAGGGTTTATCATGTTCCAACTATCCCCATAAATCATATTATCTACATTCCAGTATTTATCTTCCGATAACATGCGTGAAGTGGCAGGATCATAATACCTTGCACGTAAATAAATATCACCAGTCTCAGAATCAAAATACTCCCCACAATACCTAAAAGGATTAGCATCCCCTTCTTCAGGAGCAACCTCAACACCAAAAGCATCATAATGATAATCCTTACTCACAGCACCGCTGTTATCAGCAAGTTGCGTAACATCCCCATGGGCATTAAAAACATAGTAATTACCTCCACTGTTTTTAATCAGCCCAATACCTCTAGTATAAGTAATAAATCCACTACCCTTACTCTCCCCAGCAATATTAGACCCATCCCAGACAAAGGACGAAACCTCATCATTAACAGCCTTAGAAACCCTAAGCCCATCAGCCTTATAACCATATTTTACATCAACGCCAGGTTTTTGTACACCTACCA
>CAZTAY010000179.1:0-2897 GCA_964611655.1 uncultured Eubacteriales bacterium | reverse complement strand
TGTTGCTTGGCAAGGTGGATTTGGTTGCGTTGCTTATTGTTGCTTTAATGCTTCTGTACGGCATACAAGGTTGAAGCGCCGGAAGAAGAACAGAATCTTGCTACACTCATTGAGTTTATTAACGCTTCCGAGGTTAGGGAAGACGGTGTATGCTATGTATGAAGTTATTTATGAACTTCTATTACATCAGCATGTCGGCTTACTTATGGCAATATGTAAAGCAGTGCTGAATGGAAGTGAAAACGTCAGCACTGCTTTTTCTTATTGAAATAGTTGGCGTAAGTTTAAGCACACTACATATTTCGGCGGGGGTCACATAGCCGTCTTATTTTTAATCGCCCGAAGGGCAGCAAGCTCCCGGCAGGGCCCACGGGCACTTTACCGCTTGCGGAAAGTGTCAGAGTGGGTCATACGCTTAGAAGAAGCGTGTGAAACGTGGTTCCCCCTCGCACTTCTGTCAGCAGTATAGCATAAAAATGAACTTGTTTCCACATAAATAACCCAAGCCCCTTTGCGGTCAGATGTCGCCGCCGAGGGGCTTTTTATATAGATAAGCCATAACAACCAAAGGAGACTTTCATGACAGACAAGAAAGACGAACTGAAGTTAATCCGTATGAATGAGGTTGCGTCAGTTGAGATTGACTGGCTGTGGTATCCGTACATTCCGTTCGGAAAAATCACAGTCATTCAAGGCGACCCGGGTGATGGAAAGACAACGGCGGTACTTGCAATAGCCGCCGCTATTACAACAGGCGCGGCGTTGCCGGAAGCAAAGAGCATTTCCGAACCCATGAACGTAATATTCCAGACAGCAGAGGACGGGTTAGGCGATACAGTGAAGCCCCGCCTTGTTCAATCGGGCGCGGACTGTGAGCGCGTAATCGTCATTGATGAGAGCGAAAGAGAGTTGTCGCTGTCTGACTTGCGGATTGAACAAGCAATAGTCCTCACGGGAGCGAAGCTGTTCATTCTTGACCCATTACAAGCTTATCTTGGCTCGGACGTAGATATGTACAGAGCAAACGAGATACGTCCTGTACTGAAGAAAATCAGTGCAGTAGCAGAGAAAACGGGCTGTGCGGTTGTAGTCATTGGTCACTTGAACAAAGGCGGGGGCAAAAGCCAATACCGTGGCTTAGGGAGTATCGACATACAGGCCGCCGCCCGCAGCGTTTTGACTATTGGGCGTGTTAAGGGTAGTCCGTATACAAGAGCGATTGTACAGGGTAAAAACAACCTTGCGCCGGAGGGAAAAGCCATTGGCTTTGAACTAGACCCAGTTACAGGATTCCGTTGGCTTGGAACACTCCCTATCACCATTGATGAGTTGCTATCAGGCACAATGCCAGAGCACGACACGACTTATGACAGGGCTATCGACTTCCTCAAAGCAGAACTTGCGGACGAAGACAAACCTGCCGCTTTTTTATACGAAAAAGCCGCCGAACAAGCTATTTCGGAAAGAACACTCCGAAGTGCGAAACAGGCTCTTGGGTGTCGTGCTGTTAGGCGTGACAATCGTTGGTTTTGGACGGCTTTGCCCTCGACAACGGATAGCGACGATGAACAAAATTAAGACGGCAACAAGTCAAGGCGGCAAGATGCATATATATACGCCTTGCCGCCTTGAATCTTACCGTGTTGAAAAAGGGGCGAAATATGGCTGACAAGTGCGTAGTCCGCAACGCCACATACAGGCGTGGCGGGCTGAACAAGCGGGAACGGCACAATGAACGTAAGAACGCTGATTACCAAAATGATGACATCATACAGGAACGTGCCATCTTCAATGTTCACTTTAAGCGTTGTGAGGGCGGTTATGAGAGTACCTTTGACGCTATGGTTGCTGATGGTTTAATCAGTACCCGTGGGCTTCCCAAAGACCCACATATCGTAGATGAGCTTGTCTTTGATGTGAATACAGCATACTTTGAAGCCAATGGCGGCTATGAATACGCCAAACGCTTCTTTGAAGAAGCCTATCGCCTTGCCGTCAAGGAAATCGGCGGGGAGCAGTTTGTGTTGTCAGCAGTCATGCACGCTGACGAGCGAAATAGTGCACTTTCTGAACAGCTAGGGCGTGATGTGTATCATTACCACCTTCATGTGGTCTACATTCCTGTTGTTCAAAAAGAAGTCTATTTCAGAAAGAACAATAAAAACCCAGACCTTGCAGGGAAGCTGAAAGAGGTCATCACACAGGTCAGCCACTCGAAAAAATGGCCGCGGTTCAAGGATAATGGCCGTTGGGTTAATAGTTACTCTCTTTTGCAAGATAGGTTTTTCGAGCATATGAGGACGGCGGGATATACGGGCTTTGAACGTGGTGAGCGCGGTAGTACGGCAGAACATTTGACTGTTTTGGAGTACAAGGTACAACAGGAAACAAAACGTGCTGAAGCTATTGCGGTTGTGGTTGAGGAAAAGCAGAGGGCAGTAGCTGAAATTGCCGCAACCATTGATGAAAAACAGAGAACAGTAGCCGAAATCGCCGCCGACGTTGAGAAAAAACAACAAGCTGTTACTTCCCTCACTCAAGAGACTGAAAAGAAGCAAAAACAGCTTGATAGTCTGGAGCAGAAAACAGCTGTTGCCAAAGAAGAAGCGGCTACTTTTGCTGACATAGACAGCATGGGAACTAAAAGAACAATTCTTGGCGACATCGCTGTATCTCCCGCGGACTGGCAAACGGTGATGTCACTTGCCAAAGAAGGCGTGAAATCCCGTTCTGAAATTACTGGCTTGAAATCCAAAATATCCGAACTACTCCGCAAGGTTTCAAGCATTGAAACACGCCTGAAAGCCTATGAGGGGGCGGGTATTACTGACACAATGCGATATTACGAAGCGCGTCAGCGTGCACCACATCGCTTGAACGAAACAATCGCCGACATC
>CAZTAY010000178.1:0-3057 GCA_964611655.1 uncultured Eubacteriales bacterium | reverse complement strand
TGGAATCAATCGGAAACTCAATCACTACCAATCTTTTGACATATTATTATATTTGACTTCATAAGGACAGTAAACTATTGTATTGGCTTTTAGGGGGACAGATATGAAAAAAAGTATTAAATACGCAATTTTATTCCCGACAATCTTTGTACTGATTATTGGTATCACAGCAGAAATATTTATCATCTCGTTCCAATCTTCTAATACGGTAACTCACATTTCTGACAAACTGATTCTTGAAGCTGTAAGTCATTATACATATAAGTTTAAGGCTGTTGCCGAAAACTCATATGGCGTAACTAAAGCTGTTGAACCAATTATTAAAGGTTTTTCAGGAGGTGTTGGAACAAGGGAGCAGGTTGTGGAAATTTTGAGAGATGTTACCAGCTCCAACAGTCAAATTTTTGGCATGTGGACATGTTGGGAGCCTAATGCCTTTGACGGAAGAGATAGCGAATTTGCAGGTATGGAATATCACGATGAAACTGGAAGGTTCATTCCTTATGTCTATAGTGATGGAGGAAATATTAAAGTTGAGTATTTAAATGATTATGCAGATCCTGTTAAAGGTGCATATTATTTTGATGCATTTAAATCTAAAAAATTGACTATTACCGAGCCTTTTTGGTATGAAATTGGTCAAGAGAAGCTTTTGTTTTACTCAATAGCAATCCCTGTGCTTGATAATAACAATAATGTACTTGGGGTTGTTGGAGCAGATATTAACATGTCTGAACTAAACCAGGACATGGCCCAGACTAAAATATTAGATGATGGTTATATTTTTATTATAAGCCCAAGTAACCTTATAGCAACTCACCCTGACAGTGAACTTTTATTAAAAAATTATCAAGATCTTTGGATTAATCAGTTTAAAGGAAAGTTCCAAAAACTCCAAAGTGAATGGGGAGAATTCACCGAAAAAGCTTATTCTACCCATCTTAACAAAAACGTTTCTCTTTCGGCAGAAAGCGTCGCAATCGGAGATACTGATAGCAGGTGGATTCTTTGCGCCGTTATCCCTCAGAGTACAGTTGATGCACCGGTAGTAGAAGTAATTACCTCAACTATAATTGTTGCCGTCCTATTAATTCTTTCTGTTGGCCTAACTATTTTCATAATTGTCAGTAAAAAAATCAAACCAATTAACCATCTCAAAAATGCGGCTCAAGAAATAGCCAAAGGTAATTTAAACGTTAATCTTCAGACAACTTCAAAGGACGAAGTGGGCGTTCTTTCAAACTCTTTTGCAAAGGTTAGAGATACATTATTGTTGCTTACAGATAAAATAAACGAAACTGCAACAGAGCTTGGAGAAGGCGACACAGACGCAAGGATTAACGAAGACATTTTTGAAGGTGAATACAAAGAGACAACAAAAGCAATTAACGGAATAATTAATGGATACATATCTGATACTTCAAGTATTACCAAAGCCTATGCACAGTTTGCTAAGGGCAATTTCGAAGTTGAACTAAAAAAACTACCCGGCAAAAAAGCAATAGTTAATAAAAAGTTCAATGAACTTAAAGAAAATCTTCAAATGATAAATAACGATATTTCAAAACTAATTGAAGCCGCAATCAATGGCAACTTGCTTATAAGGGTTGATACAGACCTTTATAGGGGAGACTGGCAAAAGCTTACCCAAGGCTTAAACGAGCTGCTACAAGCAGTCAGCACGCCTATTGAAGAAGGAAACGTCATATTAGAGAGCTTGTCAAATGGTAATTTTGATGTATCCGTTAATAAGAACTATAAAGGCAGTTTTGCTGTAATGATGAATGCCTTTGAAAAAATGATCGATTCAACCAGTTCATATATCAATGAGATTAACGATGTTTTATCTACAATGGCTCAAGGTGATCTTAGAAAGAGTATTACCAGAGAATATTTAGGTCAGTATGATGCGATTAAAATTTCAATAAATAATATTATAAAGTCGCTTAATTATATAGTGAGAGAAATAAAAAATTCTTCCGATAGTGTTCTTTATGGTTCAGGCCAAGTTTCTCAATCGGCAATGCAGTTAGCTTCAGGCGCCAGTGTCCAGTCCAGTTCTATTGAAGAATTAACATCTTCTGTCAATGCTATTAATGAACAGACAAAAGAAAGCGCTCAAAAAGCACAATCGGCTGATAATTACTCGAAACAGTCCATGGAAAATGCTAAAAACGGAAATTATGAAGTGGATAAAATGCTTAGTTCAATGGAAGAAATCTCTAATGCCTCAATTAATATTACTAAGATCATGAAAACAATAGACGACATTGCTTTCCAAACAAATATCTTGGCGCTTAATGCAGCAGTTGAAGCTGCACGAGCAGGTGAACACGGAAAAGGCTTTGCGATTGTTGCAGAGGAAGTGCGTTCATTGGCTGGCAGAAGTCAAAAAGCTGCAATGGATACTTCTGTTTTAATGGAAGATACCATTATTAAGATTAACGAAGGAACAAGAACCGCTAAATCAACGGCAGAATCGTTTAATAAAATTGCCGAAGATATCAGCATGGTTTCCCAAATGATAGATGAAATATATACCTCATCTAAAGAACAGTCGGAAAGCATTTCTCAAATTTTAGAAAGCACCAATAGAATTTCGGATGTCGTTCAACAAAACTCTTCAACCTCCGAAGAAGCCGCCGCTGCTTCTGAAGAACTAAACAGTCAATCAGAAGTTTTAACCAAGATGGTGTCAAAGTTTGAGATTTAGTTGCCGTTCTGAAATTGTATGGTTTGTAATTGCCGAGTTGAAATTTTTAAATATATTTAATAGAGATTAATATCTCTTACACTTCGCAATGTGTGGCAAAAAAACATTGCAGTTACAATTACGTTAATCAATGTACGACACTGAAACATTGAATAAAGGGGCTGTAAAAAAACTCCCCTAAAAGAAAAAACGCTGAGGTCGTGAGACTTCAGCGTTTTTTTGGTATAATTAATTATGCAAATAAATAATAACACCAATGATAATTGTACAGTACGTCAGCTGAAATTGTCATTGGAAATCGAAAAATTAATTGATATTTCTGATCCGGTATATATTTTCTGCGA
>CAZTAY010000177.1:0-3080 GCA_964611655.1 uncultured Eubacteriales bacterium | reverse complement strand
TAATGTCCTTATACATTTGATAAACCATTATACGATTAATTAATTATAATGTTTGAATTTTTGGAAAATTTATACCAATATTAATCAAAAGTTTTTTAAATAGAACAATTCAATGTTTGACGTACAAATTTCAAGCTGGATATAGGCGGCTTTAGGCTGTTTTTTTCGGCGTAGAAAAATTGATTATGACAAGCTGATTTAATATAGAAAATAATTTGGTATAAATAAACGTATTGAAAAAATTATGCTATAAGTATATACTTACATTATACTCAAAAGAATAAACAATCATCTGAGTATAAATAAGACTAAAAATAATTAATACTTAACCACATATTATAGTCAAGTGCCTAAAGGTTTTAGACTGAAAGTAAGGTTTTGTTTTAATCATCATTAAGTATATGTAGGAGATGATAGCATGGAAGACTTTGAAAATACTGCTAAAGATGAAGAATTTGATGAATCGGAGTATTCATTAACAGAAGACGATGCAAAGCTTTTTTCACTAGGAGGAGCAGGTTTCTTTTCTCTTGAAGAGCTTGAAAAGTACAGAGATGAGTACGAAGCTGAAGAAGGTACAATATAGGATCATTAAAAAAAGACTTGTCTTATTATAAGGACAAGCTTTTTTTCTTCACATCCTGTGAAATCTGTAGTAAAATATATTACAAATTCATTGGTTTTGAAGGAGCAGAATATGGATTACAGGTCAAGTTTAAGCAGACATAACAGAATTGTAGTCAAGGTTGGAACAACAACACTTACATATTCAAACGGTAGAATAAATTTAAGAAGAATTGAAGAGATAGCTTTTGTTTTATCAGACCTTAGAAATAGCGGAAAAGAAATAGTGCTGGTTTCATCAGGGGCTATTGCTGTAGGAGCAGAGAGACTTTTACTTAAGGAAAGACCAAGAGATACAAGAGGAAAGCAAGCAGCATCTTCTGTAGGTCAGATTGCATTAATGCAAATTTATCAAAAATCATTTATGAGCTTTAATCAAAAGATTGCTCAAATTTTACTGACCAAGGATGTTTTTGAGGATGCTGAAAGAAAGCAAAACGCAAAAAATACTTTTGCTACACTATTGGATATGGGCGTAATCCCAATTGTTAATGAAAACGACGCAGTGGCAACAGATGAACTTGGATTCAGTGAAAATGATAGGCTTTCTGCTTATGTTGCTACACTTGTAGGTGCTGATTTGCTTATAATTCTATCAGATATTGACGGTTTTTATGCAAAAGACCCGAAAAAGCATGAGGAAGCAGAGATTATAAGGTATGTTGAAGACATTTCAAGAGATGTTTTTGCCATGGCAGGAACAGCAGGAAGCCGTCTTGGTTCTGGAGGAATGACTGCAAAGCTGTCGGCTGCAAAACTAGCTATGGATGCTGGTATCGATACTGTAATGGCGCACGGCGAAAATCCTAAAATTTTATATGGGATATTAGGAGGAGAAGAAGTGGGTACTCTGTTTAAAGCAGTGGCGCAGGAATAAAGGGAGGGAAATATGGATTATTTAGTTGAACTGGGAAAAAGGGCAAAAAGTGCTTCTGTGTTTTTAAGAAACTTAGGAGAAAACGATAAAAATGAAATTTTGAAGATTGCAGCAGATGCATTAATAGATAATGCAGATACCATTATTTCCGCAAACGCAAAGGATATGGAAAATGCAAATGTAAATGGCATCAAAGAATCCTATAAGGATAGACTTTTGCTTACTAAAGAAAGAATAACAGAGATGGCGCATGGTCTTAGGGTTCTGACTGAATTACCTGATCCCCTAAGTGAGTTTGCATCAATGAAAACTTTATCAAATGGGCTTACAATTGGTCAAAAACGTACGGCAATAGGAGTTGTAGGTATCATATACGAAGCTAGACCCAATGTAACAGCGGATGTGTTTGGGTTATGTTTAAAATCTGGAAATGCCTGTATTCTAAGAGGTGGAAAAGAAGCAATTTTCTCTAACATTTCTATAGTTAATATTTTTCAGGATGCTCTTAAAAATATGGGGCATGAACCATATATAGTGCAGCTTGTTGAAGATACGGATAGAAAGACAGCTGAAGAAATGATGAGAATGAAAGACTATATTGATGTGTTAATCCCTAGAGGTGGGAAAGCTTTAATTGACAGTGTTATATTAAACAGCACAATTCCTGTAATCGAAACTGGAGTGGGAAATTGCCACGTTTATGTTGATAAATATGCCGATCTGGACATGGCGGTTGAAATTTTGGTGAATGCAAAAACACACCGTCCTAGTGTTTGTAATGCGTGTGAAACATTATTGGTACATAAAGAAATTGCAAATGAGTTTATTCCAAAAGCATGCAAGGCGCTTGTGGAAAAAGGTGTTGAAATCAGGGGAGACGAAACCTTTGTAGGATTGTATGATGGTGTGAAACCAGCAACTGAAGAGGATTATAAAACAGAGTTTTTGGAATTAATAATATCTGCAAAGACTGTCGGGTCCTATGAAGAAGCAGTTTCGCATATTTCAGAATACGGTACAGGTCATTCAGAGGTAATAGTAACCAACGATTACCAGACTTCCGTTAGATTCCATAATGATATTGATGCTGCTGTGGTATACGTCAACGCATCTTCTAGGTTTACAGATGGATTTCAATTTGGATTTGGTGCAGAAATAGGAATTTCAACCCAAAAACTTCATGCCAGAGGTCCTATGGGACTTAAAGAGTTAACTACTACTAAATATGTTGTTTCCGGCAACGGACAGATTAGAAAATAACAAGTAGTTTAAATTATAAAGCCGGATACCTTGAATGTTTAACATCCAGTAAAAGTATCCGGCAGTAAAAATATAAATCATTATAATAGCTTATTAATTTGGTTGTTACTAAAGCTCTAAAAGCCAATACCCAGGAATGAGAGGTAATTCCTCGTTGGAAATACAGGGTTCAAACCTGGTAAATTCTGAGAGTGGCTTGGTGTTTTCATATTCATCAAGAAATAAATCAGGAATACCAAATATTAGTTCATTGCTGTTTTCTTCTGCCTTTCCCAATATAAAATGATTGTATTTTCTATAGCAAGATACTATATATGGA
>CAZTAY010000176.1:0-3109 GCA_964611655.1 uncultured Eubacteriales bacterium | reverse complement strand
TTTAGAGCCATTTATGGAAATTGAAAAATACTATCCTGTTATAAAGAAATTTAGGGATGCTGATATTCATCAACATTTATATACAAACGGGACATTAGCTACAGAAGATACATTGGAAGCATTAGGTAAAGCAGGTCTTAACGAAATTCGTTTTAACTTAGGAGCTTCTAACTGTTCGGATAAAGTAATTAAAAATATTGGGTTAGCAAAAAAATACATTGAAAACGTAGGAATTGAAACACCTATGACTCCAGAATTTTTTGAAAAATTTTATAAGAAAAAACAAGCAATACTTGATACAAAACTTGATTTCATTAATTGTGCTGAATTACACTTAAATGTTAATAACATAGGAAATTATTATGGTGAGAATATGTATATTTCCAGGCATGGATACATATCTCCCATTTGGAGCAGAGAATTAACATTAAAACTTATGAAAACAGCCGACGAGGAAAACTGGGATTTAATAATCCATGACTGTTCGAATGATACAAAATTTGCTAGAGGATTAAATTTAACAGGTAAAGAGGGAATGTGGTTTGGAGCCAGCAACTATTCCAGTGAATTTTCTAGGATCCCATATGAAGTATTTATACCAATATTGAATGATGACAATTTTAAATTTATAGATGAAGAAGAGCTGCCTTATGATTATAAGCCAGAAATTTTAGAACTCTAGTTTGAAAATTGTCTGGAGTTCCACAACAAAAAGCATTCGTTAACAAACTTGTTTTATATTTGAATCTTCAATATTTTAGCAATTAAAGAAAAATATCCCCAATCTATTATTCTTAGATTGACAATAAATTCCCTTTTACTAATTAAGGCTACTGATGTCTTATGTTCTCAGTTTTTAATAGCCATAATTAAATAAGCAAAAGATAATCTAATTATAGATTTAAGTAACATGTTAGCAAAGTATTCTCAATTATTACATACTGTTGTCTTGTTTACTTTGTTAAACTACATTAAAATGAGTAATATATTTGATTAATTAAGAAGTGGTAAGTATGGATTTAGAGATATGAAGCTCTGCAAAGGATGCTTTCTAATTAAAAGACCGTTTTGGGTGAAAGCTGTCCTATAAAGATTCGCAGTGAAAATAAAGGCGATGAGCAAGTGACTGTTCAGATTACCTTATGATTAATTAATAAGATTACATACAATGAATAAAAGGTGATAATGGTGAAAGAATTGAGCAGTGCAAGCATGGGTGTAAAAATGGCTACTTCCATTGATACGTAGAATTTGTATGTGATCAAATAAAGGGATAGGAAAAATTAGATATAATAAAATGTTGTGTGAATACATGTTTATGTTAATGATAAACCTGTTTTTTAAGGTGATAATACAGTATTTGTAAAAAACTAGATGCAATTAATTTTCAAATGCAAGGCTCTGAGATTAGCTATCCTTACAAGAATGCAAAATAGCATTATATATTGGATATTAAAAATGTAGAGTTTGCTAGAAATATTGTAGTCTATTAGAAGCTGTTACATCTGTTCCAAAAGATTAGAAAAAAGGCTGAAAAATAAATTGGGGAACTTTATCTAAAAGTTCCCTCTAATTTATTTTTATAGAAAGTCTTAAAACCAACTAAATGTTTTTGTTATTAGTTTAACTTAATTTATTTCATTTACTAAGCTATGGTTATACCGCCGCTTGCATAACCAATAACTGTATTTGTTAATGATAGACCTGTGCTAGTAATAAAGAATACCATCATAAGTCTTTCTTGCTGGGTAACAGGAATTGATAATCCTGTGAGAACTCCTGTTGCAATGGTACCGGTTGATACTATACCTGTTAACGGCGGAGTTAATGTTACAAGGGTTCCCGGAACTGCAGTCAGTATATTGTCAGGGACACTTGAAGCATACAACTGTGCATTAATAGTAACAGTAGAACCTACTAATGAAAGTGCTTCGGTAGTACTAAAATAAGCTACTATATCTGTGATAGTTCCATCTCTTGGTACTGAAAATGCAAAATTGGTTAAAGTACCTGCTGGATTTGTAAGATCTATGCTTGAGCCAAGGACTGTTAAGCCTTCACCCGAAGATCCAAAACCAACAAATCCAGGTATACCTGCCAAGCCTTCTGCAATAGATGTTAGTGTTATAGGAGTACCAGAAGCAAATGGTATTATAGCTCCTGCTCCTGTAGCACCTGTAGCACCTGTAGCTCCAGTAGCACCTGCTACACCAGCAGGACCAGTAGCGCCTGTAGCACCAGTAGCTCCAGCGATACCAGCTGCACCAGTTGCGCCTGTAGCACCAGTAGCTCCAGCAATACCAGCTGCTCCAGTTGCGCCTGTAGCACCAGTAGCTCCGGCAATACCTTCTGGACCTGTAGCACCAGTAGCTCCAGCGATACCAGTTGCTCCAGTTGCGCCTGTAGCACCAGTAGCTCCGGCAATACCAGCTGCACCAGTTGCGCCTGTAGCACCAGTAGCTCCGGCAATACCTTCTGGACCTGTAGCACCAGTAGCTCCAGCGATACCAGTTGCTCCAGTAGCGCCTGTTGCACCAGTAGCTCCGGCAATACCTTCTGGACCAGTAGCGCCTGTAGCACCAGTAGCTCCAGTAGCTCCGGCGATACCAGCTGCTCCAGTTGCGCCTGTAGCGCCTGTTACGCCAGTTGCTCCTGTTACACCTTGTAACCCTGTAGTTCCGGTAGCGCCTGTAGCGCCTGTAGCACCTGTAGCACCTGTGGGACCAGGTTCTCCTCCAGCAGGTCCTGTAGCTCCTGTAGCGCCAGTTGCTCCTGTTGTACCCGTGGCTACTATAGTTTATGCACAACCTAAAAGTTCATGCCGTTGTTTTATGTTTTAAGAACAATTATGCAATTGATTTTCTAGCTATATCTATACTAATTTGCCGGAATATTTACCCATTGGTTTCTGATTGATTTATTTAGTTGGAATAAACTCTAGCAATAGTAAAAAATATACCACAATGCATCAGTATCCTATATTTTTTGAATCCTTACTTAATATAATATCATTACGAGCTTAGCAAATCCTTTCAAATTCTAGTAAGATTTTGATATTGATTTTTAAAACTTCATATAATAAAATAATTAAATAAATAATATAAAAATA
>CAZTAY010000175.1:0-3135 GCA_964611655.1 uncultured Eubacteriales bacterium | reverse complement strand
TGAATTTATATAATGAACGACAAAAGACCTTTGAGAATTTTTTATAAGTTTTCCAAAGGTCTTTTGACATTAAAATATAGCTATTTTATCAAAAGGCAAAATTCTTAGTATTACACGTCCAACAATTTCACTTTTGTCAATTGGACCGATTGAGCGACTGTCGGTACTAACCTCTCTGTTGTCACCCATAACAAAAACATGGTGCTCATCTAAAACAAGATCCACATTGCCGAAGGTTTTGCCATATGAATATGGTTCGTCTAAGACTTCACCGTTAACACTGACAATACCGTCCTTGATTATAAGGTGGTCACCCGGCATAGCAATAATTCGTTTAATAATACTTCTTTTTATGTCCTTTACTCTCGAGTCACAAACCACAATATCACCATGGGAATAGCTTCCAAAAATAGCAAGAGCTCTGGACATGATGACACGTTCGCTGTCGCTTATAGTATGTTCCATTGAATTTCCCTCTATTTTAAGAGGCCAGAATAAAGCATAGAGCAAAAGAAAAATTGCTATTGCTTCAATAAAAGCACCTGCCCATTCCTTGAGCAGCAACCGTTTTTTGCTGATATTTCCGTGAGAACCAAGCCTTGTAAACTGCATATTACACGTTTATTGCTGCAATAGCTTTTTCGAAAGCACTTATATTAACATCAATAAGCTTTTGAGGAACAGTTTCCTTGATTGCTTCATGAAATAATTCAATGGGAATACCTGACATTTTAGCCATTGCTCCAAGCATGACGATATTAACGGATTTTGGACTTCTAACTTCTTTTGCAATTGAAAGAGCGTCGATTTCAATTACATTTTTAAAATATCCTTTTAAAATATTAGGAATGTCAGTTGGATATTTTTCTTTGCCTGTTGCTACCATAAGAGGTGTAATTTTTTGTGAGTTAATTACAAAAGTTCCATCCTTCTTTAAGTATTCGCCATACCGCAGGGCTTCAAGAGACTCAAATGCTAATATAAAATCAGCTTGTTGTTTATCAATGAGTGGTGAATAAACCTTTTCTGCCATCCTAACATAAGTCGTAACGCTTCCGCCTCTTTGACTCATACCATGAACTTCTGATAGTTTTACATCAAAGCCCATTTTTAATGCAACACTGCCTAAAATTCTGCTGGCAAGGAGGTTGCCTTGGCCTCCTACACCAACGATTAATATGTTAAGGTTTTTCATATTGTTTCTCCCTCCACAATTGCGTCAAAAGGACACATCTTTTCACATAACTCACAGCCGACGCAAAGCTCGGAATTTATGAATATTCCGTTTTCTCTTTTCTCAATTGCTGAACAGGCTATTGCCAAACATTTATTACATATTTTGCATTTATCCTGTAAAACAACCTTTGGAGGTGCTGTTTTTACGCTTTTCAATAAAACGCAAGGTCTTTTTACAATTATTACAGAAGGCTCAAGAGCAGCAATTTCTTCTTTAATAAGTTTCTCAAGTCCTTCCACATCGAATGCGTCAATTGTGGATACTCTGTTTACCCCGATCGCTCTGCATAATGCCTCCAGATTTACAGAAGGAGCTTCATTGTTCCATATGTCCAGTCCATTTACAGGATTGTTTTGATGTCCGGTCATGCCTGTTGTGGAATTATCAAGGATCATTATTGTAGAAGTTCCTCTATTATAAACAACGTCAACAAGCCCTGTTACGCCAGAATGCATAAAAGTTGAATCACCTATAACGGCAACTGCATTTCTTGCTATTTCAGGATTAACTTTTTCCATTCCATGCATTACTGTAATACTCGCACCCATACATAATGTTGTGTCAATTGCGTTGAAGGGTGCTGCAACTCCTAGAGTATAACAACCAATGTCACCGGTTACGGTCAGTTTCATCTTGCTAAGAACGTAGAATACACCCCTATGAGGACACCCCGGGCAAAGAATGGGAGGTCTGCCTGGAAGGGTTTCATTGTAATCATAAATAATATCCTTTTGTTCACCTTTAAGATTTTCTCTAAGCAAAGAAGGTGAGTATTCACCAAGGCAAGTAAGTTCTGATTTGCCTATAGTAGATATGCCCATAGCATTTATATGTTCTTCTAAAAATGGGTCTAATTCTTCGATTACATATAATTTATCCACTTCATCAGCGAATTCTTTAATAATCTTGTTAGGGAAAGGATATGGCATTGACAACTTTAAAATAGATGCTTCTGGAAATGCTTCTTTTGCGTAAAGATAACTCATGCCACTGGTAATTATTCCTATATCTTGGTTGTTAATTTCTTTTTTATTAAACTCCAAATTATTGGCATACTCTTCAAGTTCTTTTAATCTTTCTTCCACTATGACGTGACGTCCCTTTGCAAATTGAGGGGTCATAACGTATTTAGGAATGTTTTTTTCATAAGGTTTAAGGCCCACGTTAATTGGCTCTGATAATTCAACCACGCTTCGTGAATGGGATACCCTTGTTGTCAATCTTAGAATAACAGGAGTATCAAATTTTTCGCTAATTTCAAAAGCAAGCTTCATAAAATCCTTACATTCCTGTGAATCAGAGGGTTCAAGCAAAGGGAGCTTTGCAGCCCTTGCATAATGTCTGTTGTCCTGTTCGTTTTGTGAGGAGTGTAAAGCCGGATCATCAGCAGTTATAATTACTAGACCGCCGTTAACACCAGTATATGTAGCGGTAAACATAGGGTCGGCTGCAACATTAAGACCAACATGTTTTCCGGTATAAACAGATCTTGCCCCTGCAATCGACGAACCCATTGCAGCTTCTAGTGCAACTTTTTCATTGGGTGACCACTCGGCATAAATATTATCATATTTAGAAATGTATTCTGTAATTTCAGTAGAAGGAGTTCCGGGATAAGCAAAAGCAGCTTTACAACCTGCTTCATAGGCGCCTCTAGCAATTGCTTCATTGCCTAACATAAGCTGTTTCATAATGTTCTTCCTTTCAAATAAAATCTGTATATACATATTACATCAAAATTCACTTGATTTCTATATTTTTTTTCTATAAGTTACACTCATTTGTTTCCAAGATGTCTAAATAGAGGTATTTTAATAGTTTATTGCGAATTATTTTTCTTGCTATTATTAATTATGACTATGGAAAATTACGCCGTTTTTTGTTATAATCAGTATTCA
>CAZTAY010000174.1:0-3169 GCA_964611655.1 uncultured Eubacteriales bacterium | reverse complement strand
CTATGCTGTTTTGTAGTAATGCCTTTTACGCTTTGGATAAAGCTCCGAGTTTTATGCAAATAGCAACTAAATTCAATCCATTTCAATGGTTTGTAGATGGTATTCGCAATGCGTTATCAGTAAATACAACTGGGTATATTTTTGATATAGGATTACTCGTCCTGTTTTTCATTTTTGCTTTATCGTTGGCTCTTAAAACTTTCAAATATTCTGATAAGTGAGGAATGGCGACTTTGCAAGGCATAGAGAGTATGAGAAAACTCTTGACAAGTAAACGCTCGTTTACTTTAATATAAGTAAACCATCGTTTACCGAAAGGAGGAATAAAAATGTCTGATACAAAGGAAAAAATCTTGTTTACTGCACTCCGCTTATTTGCACGAGATGGGTATGAAGCGGTTTCAGTCAGTGCCATTGCCGGAGAACTTGGAATGACGAAGAGCCAGACGCACAGACGCAGAGCCGATAATTTGTGAGAACACCTCACAGACTATCGGCTCTTTATTTTATCTTTCTTGTTTAGACTGGCTTTCTAATGCGGCTTTCACAGTTGCCTTGATTATTTCCATAGAACGGTCATCGCAGTTGTAAAGCATACGGATAAGATTTTCTGCCTCGGAATCTTTGGACGGCTTCTCGGGGTAGAAAATCAAGTCCAATTGATTGTAAAAATATGAACTAATCCGCCAATAAAAAAAACAGAGGCTTGGCGGATGATTTGTTATGCGATTAGCCCTCAATTCTTTGTTTTAGAATTGGGGGTTTTATGTTTCCGTGGATGCTCCTCTTCTGTAAAGGGTCATCGTCAAAAAAATCCAAAGCAAAAACACGGACAAGCTCGGCTCAAACCATGAACTAACAAGCCATAAAATAAATGAACTGACAAGAAAAGCATTTGTATTGGGAAAGACCAAATCCCAAAACAAGTGCTTTTTTGTTTGCTCTAAAGTAATTCCATGCTGTCGTTCCCCACCGCCCCATTCAGACCCAAAAAATCAGAATGGAGGACGGTTATGGAAATCACCATACAAATAAACGGACAAGCTGTGTCTGTTGAGGTTAGCGTTGAGGTTTACACTTACCTTGACCAAGCAAACCACAAGGACGAAAATCTTGCCCACGAACAAAGGCGGCATTGGGATATGCGAGAGCTTGACGAATATGTCATTGCCAATGGCAAGCAGATATTACTCGACATACTGCCTATAAAAACGGGCTGTATCAGAAAATACAGTCAATGCGTGAGGAAGTAAAAGCCATTGAAACCCTCCGTAAAAATGCAGATCAGCTTTTCAAGACAGACACCCCACCACGAAAGGAGCAAAATTATGAACGATAACGCCAGTATTAAAATTCCCCCAAAAACAGCTATTACAGTTGACATAGGAAACACCCTGCCCGATATACTGCCCCTGCTGCAAAGAGGGGTTACAACGGATAAAATTCCCGAAAATGACACCGATACACTACCTAAAATCAGCCTATCTATCCGCATTGGAATTTTAGGTGAAAAGGAGAAAGCAAATGGCAGATAACAGAAAATATTACTACCTCAATGCTCTCACCGAGCAAGGTATCCCCGTCCTTATGACAAACTTTTCAAAAATTCTCAACAGCCTTTCGGGTATGTTCAGCGAGGACAGGAACAAATACCTTGCCAGTTTCAAAGAGTTTGACACTCGTTATCGCACTTGGTGCAGGCCTCGGTGTATGGGGCGTAATTAACCTTCTCGAAGGTTACGGCAACGACAATCGTGCGACACGTTCCTAACTGAAAAGGTTAGGCACTAAGTCGAAGGGCTTTCAAGCCCGAAATCTTAGGAGAACTGACAATCCGATGGGTGGAATGAAGGAGTAACGCCCCAAAACGCCCACACTGATACTCCGATTGGCGGCGGTATGCAACTGCCCAACCGTCAAAAGCTCGGTGAAGTCGGCAGAGAGTAACCGTAAACTGGATTTTTTTCAGTACGAAACCTGTCCAGAGGTGGACGGCGTTACCTATATGCCGGGTGTCGAATGCTCATGGTGAGAATGGTGTGAAAGCACTGACGTACTTCCGAATGTACGGGTCTAAACGTTTGGATTTGTCGAAAGGCATTTCCCCGCCACGTGCGGGGTGTCCGTGGATGAGTAAAATTGGTTGTTATGAAAATCAATATGTCGTTACAGGCGGCAAGGCTAATTGCTGGACACAGGCTCAGAGGAAGCACCTAAAAGTATTCAATGATAGGACTGTCGGAACGTGGTAAGCCGGGACGTGAATGTTAAGGCTGTTGCAGGCTGATGTCACGCTGATAAGGAAAGGCGAAAATCAGCAGAAAATGCTGGTATATCATTTATGATTTTCCACTATCGTTATAACTTATTTTAATCCCGGTGAAAGTGGTGGCACAGTACCAATGAAGCGAGGCTAATAAACTCGTGGAGGGATAGCCACCAGTCGGATTTAGTAATTAAACTGAAAACACAACAAACACAGCTTCGAGTATGACAAAGAAAATCCTAACCGAAAGGGGTGGGTGCCTGTGTTGACTTCGGAGCAGCAAAAGCACAAACCGAAACAAAGCAAAATCCGCTATACGGAGTATTATGACCTGCAAAGTACCTTTGACGGTCTGTATGCCGATAGTCTGAACGGCAAAGCCTTTCAGAACCTTATGCATTTTATTGTGAGTGAGAAAAATATCAAGCTGGCATATCGGACAATTAAGGGCAACAAAGGTAGTGGTACGCCCGGCGTGGATAAGCGGACAATCAAAGACCTTGCCGCACTTCGTGAGGAACAATTTGTCCAGCTTATCCAAAAACAATTCAGTTGGTATACTCCCCGCCCGGTTAAACGGGTGGAAATCCCCAAGCCCAACGGAAAAACAAGACCGCTCGGTATTCCCACAATCGTTGACCGTATCGTACAGCAATGTATTTTACAAGTGCTTGAGCCAATCTGTGAAGCAAAGTTTCATGAGCGTTCCAACGGTTTTCGTCCGAACCGCTCCACAGAACACGCTATTGCACAGTGCTGTCGGCTGATGCAGATACAACATTTGCATTATGCGGTTGACATCGATATTCACGGCTTCTTTGATAATGTAAATCACGGGAAGCTGTTGCGGCAAATGTGGGAAATGGGTATCCGGGATAAAAAGCTGCTGTGTATCGTCAAGCA
>CAZTAY010000173.1:0-3207 GCA_964611655.1 uncultured Eubacteriales bacterium | reverse complement strand
AGCAAAACCGGTTGGTACAAATCTTGTAAGCCAATTAATAAAATCTAATAGTTTTACAAAAATTATTCAATCTAAACAAGGTAGTAAAGTAGACCGACAGAGTCCATATTATGAAGGATTTGGTTGTAATGTATTAGTTAAATATGATAATGAAGAAAGCAAATCAAATGAAATGTATATATCAGGCTCAAAAACATATGTCTTAGTAAATGACAACGGATTGTTAAAGGATGAATTTCTTACTCCTGAAATTATACTGGCTCACGAGCTTTGTCATGCTTATTATTACATAGTAAACTTAAATATACCTCGTGAAGAGTCAATTACCTATCGTCGTTGGTATTATAATGCATATGGAGAGTTGATAGAAGACGGCACAAGTACATTAGACTTAAAAGAAGAGTATTTTAATGTTGGGCTTGATGGAAACAGAGAGTTCACTGAAAATATAATTAGACAAGAGCAAGGATTACCGTTAAGAGCGTCATATAGTTGAGATTTTTATTTACCAAGGGAGGATGAAATTTGATGAAAAAAGGGATTATAATATTTTTAATCATATTTAACTTATTAAACGTACTTAATTCAAAAATTTTAGCAACTGAGATTGAAAACACAGATAAATCCATATTTAAAATATCTATTGGTTATGGATATTCAGCCTGTTTGCTAGAACTTTACGAATCTGGTCTATTTAAGTTTACTTCTGGAAAAAAAGAAACGCCTATTAGAGACTTTGAATTCATCAAAGGTTATGAAATTCCTGTTTGGAATAAAGTTAATCATTCAGTTAATTTAAAAATAGAAAACAAAGATGTTGAAGAGTTTAAGGAACTAGCAAGAGCTGCTTATAATGTCGATATTCCCGATGATTCTTATCGCCCATATTTAGGAGATCTATGTTTTGATATAGCAATGGAAATTGATGATAAAGTTATGATTGCCTACGATGATGTATGGGAAGATGATCCCCGTATAAGAGCCTTATTTCGTAAAGCATTTGATACCTTTGATGTTACTCAAGAGCCATACAATTTTCCCATACCAAATTTTATTATATTTTATGATAAACCATTAAGGGAATGGGCAAGTAACTCTTATAGGCAAAGGTATAAAGGATTTGATGGTAAGTATTATATCAAGTATAATATTGACCGCAAATTTTTATATTATGAAGAAATTAAACTAACAAAAGGCGAATTAATAGGCGTATTAGGAAGAGCAGCAGGAGCAGACATAAAAAACTATCAGCAAAGTAGGTTTAAGGATGTTAGCAAAGGTATGTATTACTGGGCATATATAGAATGGGCTGTAGATAATAAAATAGTACCCGAAGTTAAGAGCGGCAACTTTAATCCAAAGGCATATATAACTAATGAAGAAGCTTGTGTTATAGTATATAATTTTATTAATTATCTGGGACTTGAGATACCTTCAATAAAAGAAACAACAAAATATTTAGATGATCAGAGTATTAGCGTTTGGGCTAAACATGCTGTTTACTCTTTGAAAAGCGGAAATATGTTAAGTAGCAAAGAAACTTTATTTAGGCCTAAATCACAAGATACAATAAAAACTGTATCAAACGTTTTATATTATATTGTTGACCAAATGTGTACTATGAAAATTATTGAAAACATTGAGTAATTTTTCATCAAGTTAGTTAGTTTTTCCACTAACCTATAAGGAGGTCATTTAAATGAGCAAACGATTATTGTCTACTATATTTGTATTAATATTTTTTGTGAATATATCTGTTTTTGCTTTGGAAGCAAAAGAAACGGTTAACAAAACTGATAAATCTATATTTATAATATCAGTAGCACAAGGAGAAATTGCTTATACACTGGAACTTTTTGAATCTGGCAAATTAAAATTGGTATCAGGTATAAAAGAATTATCTACTGCTTTAGATAAATCAACAGGTCAAAAGTACTATGTATACGATAAAATAAAGGGATACGAAATACCAAAATGGATAGAAGTTAAAAATACTGGAGAGATTGAAATTAGTCAAGCAGATGTTAAAGACTTTAAAACACTAGCAAAAGAGGTATCACTTATACATACTAAAGATTTCGTTTATTCTTATACAAAACCAAGATATGTTTCTATTAAGATTGATAATAATTTATTAATGTTTTATGAATCAGATAATATAGAGAACAAAATAAAAACACTTTGTAGTAAGGCATTCGACAAATTCAATATCATGAAACAACCTTATAGTTTAAGGCCACCTTATTTTGTTATGTATTATAACAAGCCTTTAGCTACTTGGAAGGATAAGAATTATTTATATTATAGTGATAATAACCTCCCTTATAAATCTTTCTATAACATACCTATATATACCATTTTTAAAGACAATTTCAACGGCAATAGTTATATTGACTACAACTTAAACAGTCCATTAAATGATAATCAGAATAAATTGACAAGAGGTGAGCTTATTACAATATTAGGCATTGGAGCTGGCGTAGATCTAAAGCAATATCCAGATTGTCGGTTTACAGATGTTGCTAAAGATATGTATTATTCTCCTTATATTGAGTGGGCAGCTCAAAAAGGTATTGTATCAGGAACAGAAAACAACCTATTTCAACCAGATAATTACTTAAATAGAGAACAAGCATGTGTTATTCTTTATAATTTTGCAAACCATCTTAACATTAAATTTCCTACTCAGCCCGGAACAACATATTCAGATGACAGTGAAATAAGTTCTTGGGCAAAACAGCCGATTTATTTCCTTAGAAAATCTGTAGACTTTGAATTCGAAAAGGTTTCTACTAATTCTAATGTTTTTAGTCCAAAATCACAAGATTTAAAAGGATTTGTAGTTGATGTTTTAGAGTTTATTGTTTATATGTTGTAAGTGTAATACAGCTAGATATGTAATATGTGACTCCTATCCCACCAACAAAGGAGAAGAAAAATGGACAAGAAAAGACTAAGACAACCCGACAATAGAGGTAATAGTAATTCAATACTTACCAAAGATTATCATAGCAATCAATATAAAACGTTATATAAGTATGCGTATTTTAGATGAAGATAATAAATTTGGTGAGGAAGTAAGAAACACCCAAAACCCTGTTTTCTTTTGAACAAGGATAATAAAGGACAGGGTCATAAAGCAGGATTTACTTACCTACAACTCATTAAACAACTTAAAAGAAATAATAGATGCAGAACAAGGGGTAA
>CAZTAY010000172.1:0-3294 GCA_964611655.1 uncultured Eubacteriales bacterium | reverse complement strand
AGAAATCTACTCCCCCAAATTTGGGGGCTGGGGGGCTTATCCGAACAGTATTGGGTTGTAGAATGGAGATCGCAATTAGAGATCAAGATTTAGATCATCGGTTAAGATTGATTTAGCAAGAAGATGATCAAAATTTTGATCTTATGAATAAAAAATCACAAATTATTATTGGTTTAACGGGTGGGATTGCCACAGGTAAATCTGCGGTAACAAAATATTTAAGGGAAAAGTATTATTTTCCGATTATTGATGCGGATATTTTAGCAAGGGAAGCAGTGGCAATTGATACGCCGATTTTTAAACAAATTATTCAACGATATGGCAATGAGATTCAAGCAAAAGATGGTAATTTAGATCGCTTAAGATTGGGTAAAATTATCTTTAACAATAAAATCGAAAAAATGTGGTTAGAAAGTTTGATTCATCCTTTTGTTTTAACTGCTTTTCGTCAGCAGATTAAACAGATTAATGACTCAATTATTGTTCTCTCAATTCCTTTACTTTTTGAGGCAAAAATGACTAACTTAGTTACGGAAATTTGGGTAGTAGTTTGTGATTTTAAAACTCAATTAGAAAGATTAATTGCTAGGGATAATTTATCCGAAGATGATGCGATTTCTCGAATTAATAGTCAAATGTCCTTAGCTGAAAAAATGAAGTTAGCGAATGTGGTTTTAGATAATAGTCAAAGTTTAGAATATTTATTTAACCAAATAGATCAAATGGTAGTTAATCGATTGAAAAATTAGATAAATTTTGTAAGTAAATCCATTGAATTAAATATAAAATAAATTAAGTTCGTAGTTATGGCTTTAGCCATTTTTCTGATTAGCATAAAAACCCTAAAAGGTTTACTACAAACTTGGTTTTTTAACCTGAAACTCTTGAGCATAATTCAAGAGAAAATAGTTTAAAATTGTGAGCAAGTATGAGAAACTAAAAATATGACTACCACTAAAGAAATTCTAAAAACCAGTATCGTCTATCCTGATTCCGATGGTCAACCTATGGCAGAAAGTGATCCCGCTAGAGACTATTTGATTTATGCTGTAGAAGCATTAGATTTTTATTTTGAAAATCAAGATGATGTCTATGTTTCAGGTAATTTATTTATTTACTACCGTCAAGGTTCACCTAGTGCGGTTGTCGCTCCTGATGTTTTCGTAGTTTTTGGCATTCCTAAGCGGAAACGAATGAGTTATAAAGTCTGGCAGGAAAATAATCAAGTACCGAGTTTTGTGTTAGAAATTACTTCGATTAGTACTCAAGATCATGACGAAAAGGAAAAACCACGTAAATATGCAGAAATGGGGGTAAAAGAGTACTTTCAATATGATCCTACTGGCGATTATCTCATTGAACCTGTCAAGGGGAGAAAATTAGTTTCAGGAGTTTATGAATTTTTGCCTAAAAAGATATTAGCAGATGGTACTATTTCCATCTATTCAGAGGTATTAGGCTTAGATTTACGAGTAACTAATGGAGAATTGAGATTTTATGAACCAAAAACTAATCGTAAATTATTTAGCCATCGGGAAACTGAATTAGCTCGACAACAATCTGAATTAGCCCGTCAACAAGCTGAATTAGCCCGTCAAGAAAGCGAAATAGAAAAACAACAAATTGAACAGGAAAAACAAAAAGTTACAACGGCTCTTTCTTTGGCGATCGCTCATTTAAGTAGTACAGGATTAACAGCAGAGGCGATCGCATCAACCCTAAACTTATCAGTAGAAGAAGTACAAAAAGTTTTAAATCAACAAATGTAGATTTTGAGCTTAATTCTTAGTAACCTTTGTTATCAGAAATTTCCTTTATTTGAACTTTTTATCATCTTTTGAACCCAATTATTTAAGTCATAACTATTAAGTCGATAAGTTAAGGGATTAACCACTAAATAAGCACTACTTTCAAACAAAACATCAATCTCAATTAAACCATTTTCTTTTAAAGTTTTACCTGTAGAAACTAAATCAACTATAGCTGATGACATTCCCGTAATTGGACCTAATTCTACTGAACCATAGAGGGTTACAATCTCCACAGGTAAATCTAAAGCCCGAAAATACTCTTTGGCACAATTCACAAATTTAGATGCTACAATACCATGAACAGGTAAATCCTTTGAACTACGATAAGGACTCGATTCTGGTACAGCCACAGACATTCGACAATAACCAAAACCTAAATCGGCTAAATGAGCAACTTTTGCCTTTTTTTCCTTTAAAACATCATACCCAACGATACCAAGATGAGCTTGTCCATATTCTACATACACAGGTACATCTTGCGCTCTTACTAGCAATGCCTTAGCCAATCCTTGAGGATCTGTAATTTGTAGTTGACGGTTACGAGAATCCAGAAATAAACTAAAATCAAGCCCTATTTGTTGACAAAGTTTGATGCTATCTTCGAGTAAAGCTCCTTTTGGTAGTGCGATCGTTAACATAGTTATTGAGCATAAGTTATCCATTTCTAATTATCAGTTAAAAGTTCCCTATGTCAATCAAAATTTTATTAGTGGAAGATGAAGTTGAATTAGCTAAGAGTTTGCAGGAAGTTTTAGCAAAGGAAAAATATCAGGTAGAAATCGCTTTAGATGGTAATCAGGGCTTAAATTTAGCTTTAAATCATTGTTATCATCTTACTATTCTCGATTGGATGTTACCTCATCATAACGGCTTAGAAATTTGTCGGGCAATTCGTCAATATCCAGATCAGGCGATCGCATCTACTCCTGTATTGTTTCTAACTGCAAAAGACACTCTTGACGATCGAGTTTTGGGTTTAGATGCTGGTGCGGATGACTACTTAGTGAAACCCTTTGAGTTAAGGGAGTTATTAGCGAGAGTGAGGGCGTTATTAAGGCGTTCTGGAATTAATGATGATAAAAATCAGCAAAAACGCTTGATAATAGCAGATTTAGAGCTAGAAAAAGAAAATCAAATTGCCTATCGTAACGGCAGATTGATTAAATTATCAGAAAAAGAGGTACAACTATTAGAATTTTTTAGTAATCATTTACAACAATTAGTTACTCAAGAACAAATTTACCAACAATTATGGACAGAAGATGAACCCCCTAGTAGTAATGTGGTAGCGGCGTTAATCCGCTTATTAAGGAGAAAAATCGAAATCAAAGGAGAAAAACCACTAATTCACACTATCTACGGGAAAGGTTACTGGTTTGGTATAGAGAAAAGTGAATAATTGACTTTCGACTTTATTTTCACTACTACTTAAAATTTTTGGTTAAGGCAAAGTAATAGTTAATAAGTAATAGATAATAGGTTT
>CAZTAY010000171.1:0-3302 GCA_964611655.1 uncultured Eubacteriales bacterium | reverse complement strand
AAGTTATAAAAAAGCCGTCACTTAATTTTGACGGCTTTTTTGTCGAAAAATGTTCTAGTCTGTCGTTGACACCAGCTGAGATTTAATTACGATTATGGAGCAGTTTTTTAAAGAAAGTCAAGGAAAAAGGTATTGCCGTACGTGCGGTTATGATAAGGGTATGTTCGATTGTTCGGTCAGGTTCTTTTCTATTTTAAGTTTTTTATAGCCACCTTAATTTATTATAAATATCTATAAAATAGCTGGTGCAGTGAAATTATGCATTTTGTGCTGTACTACTACCAATCCGTTGAGTTACTGCAAAGGTTTATCCCCATAGCGCTATTTCTAAACATTTTTCCTTTTATCCATAGGTTGGATGTAAAATAAATATTTCACCTATTTTAGGCTTAGCATATTGTTGGCTAAAAATTCACAAGCTTACTTTCAAACAACTAAAGCATATCTCTTAACACTGTTAAAAATTTACAATTGTATTTTTAGAATAATGGGATTAGAATAAAATAAACATTTGCTAATGCTATGGTGATCTTTATGGACAGAACTGTGTTACACTCCGATTTGAACGCATTTTATGCAAGTGTGGAGTGTTTTTTAAATCCAAGAATTAGAAATTTGCCGGTGGCAGTGGGTGGCGATCAGGATGCCAGGCACGGCATTATTTTAGCGAAAAATCAGCTTGCCAAAAGTCATGGCGTATCGACAGGGGAGGCCATTTGGCAAGCAAAACAAAAATGCCGAGAGCTTGTGGTAGTTCCGGCACATTTCGAACGTTATTTGAAGTTTTCGAAGCTTGTAAAAGAGATTTACAGAGAATACACCGACCAGACTGAGTCATTCGGAATTGATGAATCGTGGCTTGATGTTACAGGTAGCGTGGGCTTATTTGGTGGCGGTGAAGCAATTGCGGAAGAAATACGCAGTAGGGTTTATTCAGAATTAGGCTTAACAGTGTCAATCGGTGTTAGTTTCAACAAAATCTTTGCAAAGCTTGGAAGCGACATGAAAAAGCCCGACGCTGTTACCGTTATTTCTAGGGAAAACTACAAAAACGTGGTGTGGAGACTACCGGCTTCCAATTTGCTATATGTTGGTCGTTCAACAACAAAAAAACTACGCAATTATGGAATAAATACTATTGGTGACATAGCCCAGTGCGATGTTAAATATTTGTACTCTTGGCTTGGCAAGTGGGGGCTTGTTCTACATCGATTCGCCAACGGTGAGGATTACTCACCTGTTGAAAAAAATGGTGCTGAAAGCTACATCAAGAGCGTTGGAAACTCGACAACAACCCCAAGAGATTTAACAACTATTAAAGAGGTAAAAGCCGTTTTCTATATGCTTGCCGACAGTGTGGCAGCAAGGCTTCGTGAACAGGGGTTAAAATGCACCACTGTTCAGATTTACATTAGGGATAAAAATTTGTTATCCTGTGAACGTCAAGCAAAGCTTGATTATCCCTCATTTATTTCTGGTGAGCTTGCAGAAAAAGCCCTTGAAATCTTTATGACCAAATATCAGTTTAAGCAGCCGCTTCGTACTATTGGCATTCGAGGAACAAACCTTGTTCAAAAGGATACAACCGTTCAGCTGGACTTGTTCACTGACTTTGAAAAGCGTGAAAAGCTAGAAGTCTTTGAGCATACGGTGGATCAAATCCGTAGCCGTTTCGGATATAATGCCATTAAAAAGGGGATACTTTTGGCAGACAAGAGCCTTACACACCTTAATGCCAAAGAAGATAATGTTATTCATCCGATAAACTATTTTGACGGAGAAATCCTTTAAACAAAGGATACGCAAAAAGGCGATAGCATTAAAATTTTTAGAAACTAAAGATAAGTTAGCAAAAAAGGTCGAGAACATTTTCTCCCATCAATGTAAACTTGACATCACAAGGAGATGAACAGATGGAAGAGCAAATAAAGGCGGTTCAGCGGATGCAAGACTATATCGGCGAGCATTTGACGGAAAATATCACACTGGTAGACCTGGCGGGAGCAGCCTTTTTTTCACCGTGGTATTCATACAGGTTATTTTTGCAGCATACCAATTTAACGCCTGCGGATTATATCAGGCGGTTAAGGCTTTCAAAAGCTGCCCTCAAGCTGCGAGATGAACCGTGTAAAATCATCGATGTTGCACTTGAGTTTGGATTTGGAAGTGTGGATGGATACCAACGGGCGTTTTTTCGTGAGTTTGGATGCAATCCAAGTGAGTATGTAAAAAGCCCCGTACCACTTTATTTGTTTATCCCTTATGGAGTCAAATACAGACCATTAAGAAGGGAGATGCAAATGGATACAGTCATAAATGTATTTGTACAAGTAATAGAAAAACCGGAGCGTAAGGTGCTCATCAAGAGAGGAGTAAAGGCTACCGACTATTTCACGTTTTGCGAGGAGGTAGGCTGCGATGTGTGGGGTTTACTAACAAGTATTAAATCCATTAGTGGGGAGCCTGTTTGCCTATGGCTGCCAAAGAACTATATTGTAGCCGGCACCTCTGAATATGTGCAAGGTGTGGAGATGCCGCTCACCTTTGACGGTAACATACCAGAGGGGTTTGATATAATCTCATTGCCTGCTGCAAAGTATCTGATGTTCAAAGGCGAGACCTTTGCAGAAGAAGATTACTGCAAGGCTATCGAAGTTGTTCAAGCATCAATCATCAAGTACGATCCTGAAATCATTGGTGCACAGTGGGACAATTCAAACCCTCGTATTCAGCTTGAGCCAATTGGTACAAGAGGATATATGGAGCTTTTGCCAATTAAATAGTTTGGTTTATTTGGGGTAGCTTTTTGTGAGCTACCCTGCACTATGTTGCTTATTCCATAACCATATCATATCCCTTCAGAAAGGAGGATGATCATGAATAAGAAGATTATTACAGTAACAGCAAGGTTTTCAGAGAATGGCAAAGTCATACCCATTTCAATTGAATGGGAGGACGGTCGCACTTTTGAAATAGACCGCATAACGGATGTTCGTAAATCCGCAAGTTTAAAGACTGGAGGGATGGGCGTTCGTTATACTTGTCATATTCGTGGTAAAAAAGTATACTTGTTTAGAGATGAGGATAATTGGTTTATAGAGACTTCATACTAATGGATGGTTATATTCTAGGTCTTAATAGTCAACTGTGTGAGTAACGGCTGCGCTCAACATAGATATGTTACGGGGATTACCTTACTTTTCTTATGTGAAAATTTACTGTTTTATGCTTATAACATGCAAATAATCAAATCCAAAATGCCCATCTTACATCAAACTTATCAATAAATCTAACAACACATG
>CAZTAY010000170.1:0-3347 GCA_964611655.1 uncultured Eubacteriales bacterium | reverse complement strand
GATCTCGTTGGAATTGTCCTGTGGACAATCGCCACCTATTTCATTTTTTGTTGTGTACTGGTGATGATTATTCAAACACACAACCATACAAAAGCAATTGAGCATGCCCACCTTTTTACCAAACAGCTGGAGTTACAGAAGGATCAGTATCGTCGTTTGTCTGAAAACATAAAATCTACAGCAAGAATGCGCCATGATTTTCGCCACCATTTGGTAACCATAGGGGGCTTTGTAGAGAATGAAAACCTTCCTAAGCTAAAAGAATACTTTAATCATTACAAGCAGGAATGCAGCATTGAAGATGAAACCATACTCTGTCAGAATGTTGCTGTAAACATTCTTATGCAATACTATGTTGCAATGGCGAAACAATCGAATATTACCACCGAGGTAAAAACAAACATACCGGAGAACCTGTCAATATCCGATATCGATTTGTGCATCATTATAGGGAATTTGTTGGAGAACGCAGTGGAGGCTTGTAGGCGGCAAATAAACGGCCATCAATTTATCCATATCTATGCAAAGACATATGGAAATCAGCTTCTGTTGGAAATTGCCAACAGCTTCCACAAGGTTAGTGAGAAAAATGGAAAGTTTCTATCCCTAAAGCATGACGGCGAGGGAATAGGGCTATCCTCCGCACAAGCAGTAGCAGAACGAAATAGTGGTGTTTTTCAGATTAGCGTACAGGATCATACATTTATGGTGCGTGTGCTATTCAGTTTATAAGAATAAAGATGGGGCGCCGCCAAAAGCACGCCTCGTCTTTTTTTATCAATATTGCTGAGAAAACAACCAATTTGGATATTCCACTTTTCTATTGCTTGCAAAACTTTTATAATCAATAGCAGTCATACATATCACAGCAGATCAATCAATGGCTAACGTTTATACGAGGCTGTTACTGCCAATGGGTTGTGTTTGATTATTAACAAATGCGGGGGTATAAGAAGTGCATGACATTTTGAGAATGACAAAAAGCAAACATAGTAAGACAATCGGTTCAGTGGGAATTGCTATAGCAATTCTTTTCCAAATGATCCTATCACCTGCGTGGGTATTTGGATCTGACCAGAGTCAGGCATTGGGTGCGTCATCTGCCACCGTTTTGCATTTGGGACAGTCCATTTCAGAAGACATGGAAATCCCCGAGGATGCTAAGCTAATGGTGCAGTACGACTTCACCATTAAAGAGGATACGCCATCCCAGATTCCCATCACTTTGCCAGAACCTCTAAAAGCTGCGTCTGAAGATTCCTTTACAGTACAGGCAAGCAGTGCGCAGGGAGTGATAGAGGAAGCCGGAACTTTGACAATTGATACCGATGGAGATATTTTACTAGATCTCTCGGCATTAGACAGCGACTTGGAAGAGATATACACAGTTTCGTTTAAAGTGCCATGCAACTTTGACCTGGAAAAAATCCAGCAGGAATATACCACCAACCAAATTCCAATAGAAAGCGGTGGGAAAACCGTAACCATCACGCTGTTGCGCAAATTAAAGCCTTTAGGTCTTCTGGGCACAGATTTGCCTGACAAGGTAACCATGGACAGCATAGTCCTATCAAAGAGTGGCAGTCCAGTAAGCAACAATGCTGTTATTTCCAAAAATGACAGTCTTGTGTTAACCTACAATTTTGAAATCACCGAGCAACAGGCCAACGCCATTCTCCAGGGAGACCAATATGCGATTACTTTACCCTCAGGGCTCAAGCTGCGTGGGGGAACCGGCAACGTCTCATTAAATGCCACCATTAACCTTGGTGGTGGCAGCACCCAGAATGTCAAATTTGGAGATCTTTTTTGGAACGATACAGCAGGCGAGGCATATGTAGTTTTTTCCGGCACATTTTGGGATGACGGGTATCCCCAACTAGACAATGCCTTTCTGACACTGAACTGCCAGTTGGACATGAGCGCCATTGGCACCGACGAAACCTGGAACATTGACCTGTCGCCATCGCCATCTCTTACAATCAAGGTGGCTGAAAACCAGCATACCCCCCATGTACTAACAAAAACCGGAAGCTATACAGACAACCTATTCCAGTGGACGGTTACCTTTACGCCAGGATCCAATCCGGCAGACTATCCGGTTAAAATTGTGGATACCTTTAATAACACAAATCAGGTGTTTGTGCCGGGATCTCTGAAGGTTAACGGTGTAGGTGCATCGGACAGCACCACAACCAGTGGAAGCACCACAACCATTACATACCCTGTTGCCTTTGACCAGGTCACCCTCGGTACTCCTGTTATAGTTACCTACCAAACCGCCTTGCCAGACGATCTGCTAAAACCCAATGGGACCGGAATGAACGGAAGCACAACTGTCAGCAATAGTGTTGCGCTTGAAAATGCTGCCGGTACAACCGTGGTCCCCCAAAAAACAGCCAACGCCACAGCCACAAAAGATCAGAAACAGTGGCTTGTAAAGACAGGGGACGTAGATCTGGCAGCACGTAAAATTCGATGGACGGTGAACATCAATACAAATGGAAGGAATCTATCCAATTTGGTTCTCCACGACACCCTTCCCGTCGGCCTTGCCTTTATAAACACCAGCGTTCAGGTGAATGGCGCTGCAGCGCCCGGTGGTACGGTAACGACTCATTCTGGTACCTCCTTCCAGGTCGCAATCAATAAGCCAGGGGGCGGGTATCTTCCAAACTATACTGTCACCTACGAGACCGGTATAGACGATGCCTATTATGATGGCTCCCACAGCACAAGCTTTACCAACAATGCATGGCTCACCTTTGACTGGCAATATACCTATGGACCAGGCTCCGGAGACGTTGAGTTTACACCTCCCACAATTGGAAAAGGGGTAGATGCAGACGCCCGTATCCTGCAAAAAGATGGCACCTATAATCGCCAATCTCATACAATTGATTGGACAGTCCGAATAAACCCCTATGGGGTAGATGTTACGTCCGGTATAGTAACAGACCCTATCCCCGTCGGACAAAGCTTTGTCCCCGGCAGCCTGCGGCAATTGACTGAAACGGATCTTATCCTAAGCGAATCTGATGGGATTGTTACCGCAGAGGTTGGGAATATTGGAACGAATTCCAGGGTCTTTACCTTTCAAACCATTCTTGACGATTCCCAAGCAGCAGACTTTGCCTTTAACAAAACCGGTACATTTTATGAAAACACTGCCTATTTTTCCGGTGATATTTCAGTGGGAGGAGTAACTGCTACAATCAGCGACTCGCAGGTTACCGCCCAGGTAACAGTCACCAGCCAAATGCTCAGCAAAGCCAGCACCTCCTACGACAACGATTCCAACGAAATTACCTGGAACATAACTCTAAATCAAAACGCGATGGCCATGC
>CAZTAY010000169.1:0-3493 GCA_964611655.1 uncultured Eubacteriales bacterium | reverse complement strand
AGCGCTTGTTTCGGTCTGTTTTATGCTGAATCAGTTATAGCTAATTCAATTGAAAGCCGGCTGTAGTATACTTGTTTGTGTTAGATAATTATCAATTGAATTATATGACCTGACACACAGTGTAGTGTTGCGGAGTGAGTGACGCAGAGGGCTTGTTTCGGTTCGATTTGAACCGAAACAAGCTATAATATCTGAATATTATAAGCAAGACCTATACTGCTTAACATTATTAATTTCATTACTTAATTAAGGGAGATTTATAGAAATGGTACAATTTGAATTTGATGGTGAACAATATAAAGAGGCTTCAAAACATCAAAAAGAATGGGGAAATAGCATCATTTCTGAGCTTAAGCTTTTTGGGGATGAGATAATTTTAGACCTTGGATGCGGTGATGGCATCCTGACCCAACAACTGTCAAATTTAGTGCCTAATGGGAAGGTTATTGGGATTGATGCGTCAGTTGGAATGATTGACACGGCAAAAAAACTTGAGAAAGATAACCTTACTTTCATTTGTATGGATATAGATAATATCGATTTTGTAGAGGAAATTGATCTGATATTTTCAAATGCAGCATTGCATTGGATAAAAGACCATAAAAGTTTATTGAGGAATTGTTCTAAGGCTTTAAAAACCAATGGAATTATCAAATGGAACTTTGCCGGATACGGGAATTGTCTAAATTTTTTTGATACTGTAAAAGATTTGATTAACAAAGAAATCTATAAAGGGTATTTCTCAAATTTTGAATGGCCCTGGTTCATGCCCTCAAAAGGTGAATATGAAAAATTGATTGAGGAAGCATGTTTTAGTAATATAAATATAGAATACGAAAATGCTGACAGGTTTTTTTCTAACAGCGATGAAATGATAAGATGGATTGACCAGCCTAGCTTAGTGCCATTTTTGAGTTATATACACGATTCAAATAAAGTGAACTTTAGAAATGAAGTTATTGATATTATGATCGAAAAGACCAAACAGCCAGACGGCAGATGTTTTGAAACATTTAGAAGAATAAATGTAAAAGCTAGTAAATGATTAAAGTAGTATTAGCTTAAAGTACATATTATAGGAGATAAACTAAACACTCAGGAGTGATGAATGACCAGTTACCTCAATAACGCTAAGCGAAAAATATTGCCATATTGACCTTATTTATATTCAAGGCTATACTGTTTACTATATTAGTAAATAAGAAATGTCAATATGAATTTAAGGGTATTGAAATGAATAGTAGAAAGCTGGTCAAAACTCTTGGTAAACATTTTTAAAAACTCAATGGGGAGAACATTAAATCTGTACCCTAGGGCGTGTTCCAACTAATGGAATGACAAGATTTTCAAGCTGGATTTTGCCTTTTGAGGAAGAAGCAACTACGTAAAAATGGCGTAAAATCAACCGAAAAGATTGTTAATAGCTTAGTGGGAACATGCCCTAGATTGATTGCAGGAGCCTGAAGGTCTGGGAGTACAAAAGTAAGGCCTTAATATTATTACACTGTCCACTAAGCCAAAGTCCAAGTTTGGTTTATCAAAACTACGCACTCTTTGTGAAAGCATAGAGAAGTTTTTCGTGGACTACAGGAGATGGTATACCCGTTTGCCGTAATTGAGGCTCCCTTCAATGCTTTTGATTAGGTGAGACTTTCTAATGCTTAGTTTACAATAACGTTGTTAAATTAAAATGTGTTTGGAGCATATGACATCATTTCGTATGCCTTAGTGGGTTCTGGCTCACGATGCAGTCAAGCAAGTTATATCCAATATCCGTGCAGACCAAGCATCTGACCCAACTACCTAACAGATGCAAGCGGTAGTCGAGATTTATTTCAAATATATCAGGAACGATGTTTACAATCAGTGTTAAAGGAGCTTTCATATGTTATATAGAATGTTAGGACACACAGGAATAAAAGTGAGTGTAATAGGGCTTGGCGGAGAGTGGTTGAATGATAAGCCGCAAAATGTTGTGGATGAAGTCATTAACTCTGCCCTTGAAAACGGGATGAATTACATTGATATCTTTATGCCACAGCCGGAAGTGCGCTCTGCCATAGGCAATGCTTTGGCAGGCAAACGACATAATATGCTAATTCAAGGTCATATTTGCACAATTACAAAGGATGGTCAATATGAACGTACTCGTGATATCCAAAAAACAAAAGAGTCATTTGAGGATTTGCTGATACGACTTCAAACAGACTACATTGATGTAGGCATGATTCATTATGTTGACAGCTTTGAGGATTACGATATAATTTTCGGCGGAGAAATCATTGAGTATGCAAAAGAGCTTAAGCAAAAAGGAATCATTAAACATATTGGGCTGAGTTCTCACAATCCTTTGGTTGCGCTTAAGGCAGTGGAAAGCGGTTTTATTGATGTACTTATGTTCAGCATAAATGCGGCATACGATTTAGAAAAAGCCGAAACCGATATCTATGAACTGATGGAATACAAAGATTTGAATGCTGACGGCTGGACAATAGACCCTGCAAGGCAAAAACTGTATGCTGCTTGCGAGCGTCTTGGCGTAGGGATTACCGTAATGAAGGCGTTGGGAGCAGGTTCGTTGCTAAAAGCTGAAAGTTCGCCATTTCAAAAAGCAATGACAGTCACACAATGCAGCCACTACTGCCTTACACGCCCCGGAGTTACAAGCGTCCTAATTGGCTGTAGCAGTGGTGAAGATGTATTAGCGGCTGTGGCATATGCCGATGCCACTGAAGATGAAAGAGATTACACGGCTATTCTAAGTGGCAATGAAAAAGTAAAACTGTCGGGGCGATGTATGTACTGCAATCATTGTCAACCTTGCCCATCAGGCATTGACATCGCTGCTGTAACCAAGTTTTTGCATCTTGTTACTGAACATGACTCTGTACCTGACTCTGTTCTGGCACATTACAGAGCGCTACCTAAAACTGCTGACGATTGCACAATGTGCGGTATATGTGAGCCTAACTGTCCCTTTGGTGTTAAAGTTCGGGAAAATATGGAACAGGCACAAACAAGATTTTCAAAAAGTTAAAATTGTATTCTAAGTGCAGCAACTCTCAATTTATACATACTTACAATAACCACTGGCTTACGACTCAAGAATAGGCTTAGTTTGGTTTTTTTCAGTTCTCTATTTTTGATAACGCTGTTGGAAACTGTTTTATAAATTTGAATATATTGTGCTCTGGTAGAAATTTCATTGCCGACAGGTTACAACAGCTTCATCAAAATTAAAACTACTGGTAAAGAACCAACGACAAACAATTCCGAATATTGTATTTTTGCGTTTTTTCACAGAACTAGTGGCACATCACAGACGTTTTCTTTATGCTAACGAACAAGTTAAATAATATAGGAAAAAATCAAATTTAAAGCTGATTGAAAAGCTAATAAAGAACAGAACAGTATTCTCTATATTAAAAATAAAAATGAAATTTTAATCAGAGCACAATATTATTCAAATCAATTAAGACAGGTTACAACAGCT
>CAZTAY010000168.1:0-3569 GCA_964611655.1 uncultured Eubacteriales bacterium | reverse complement strand
ATTGGTGGGGATTCCGTTTACCTCTTTGGTCTTGGCAATAATATCAGATATGGTTCCTTGATTGAGTTCAATGCACAGAGCATCGGATAAATTGGAGTTGGGATCTGCATCCACCGCTAAAGTGGGGGTTTGTTTTTGTTGGATAAGCCATCTTATCAGCAATGCGCAGAAGGATGTTTTTCCGACGCCGCCTTTTCCTGCAACTGCAATTGTAAATGCCATGGTTTGTATTCTCCTTTATTCTGCTTGGTTAAACTTGAAAAAAGACAGGTCTGTATGGGGCAAAAAGCATGCTTTTGTAAATTCATCCATAAAGTCATTGCCCACAGAAAGCTCCAAATTAATGATGGAAGCCGCCACTTCGGCTGGGTCGATGGTTCTATCGTTAAGAATCCGCAGCGCCCCTGCCAACGAGGAATTGCCAACATAGCTGTAGGCATCCTTGCCAAGAGGTGGAAACATACCGATATTGGTTGCATAGCCAATATTCAAATTTCTGCCAAATCCTCCGGCAATGAATATGTGATCCACATCGCTCAACTGCATTTCCATATAGTTTGCCAGCACACGCATACCTGCATATATGGCGCCTTTGGCCCGAACCAGATTAAATACGTCGGATTCGGTAATGGCCACCTTTGGCGTTATATGGAAGGATTTTTCCCAGGTGGTAAAACGCCCGGAACGGTCGATCGTGCCTTTTTGCAGCAAGGCGGATAGTAAGGATATAAGCCCTGAGCCACATACCGAATTGGCTTCAACTGCGTGCCCGCCAATAATATCATACACCATGTGATTCCTATAGTAATACACATTATCGATTGCCCCTTGTATCGCTCTGGAACCACAGGATATACCCGATCCCTCAAAAGCAGGTCCGGCGGAACTGGAACAGGCTACCATAAACCCTTCCCCCGCCAACACCATTTCCCCGTTGGTGCCAACATCCACCAGCATGTTCAGGCCTTCCTTGGCGGCAAGGTCTAAAGCAATCACCCCTGCGGTAATGTCTCCCCCCACATAGGAGGAAACACCCGGCACCACCAAAACTCTGCCATTTGGCAGAAGGGGCAAGCCCATATCCGAAGGCCGCAATAGCGGATACTCAGTTGCTGCAGGAACATACGGCTCCCGCCTGAGATAATCGGTTTGCAGCCCCAGCAGAAAATGGCTCATAACTGTGTTGGCAGCCACCACCAGGTAGGGGATTTCCTCGGGGATAATATCCGACCTTTTTGCAAGGGTTGTAATTGAAGTGGAGAGTGCGTCAATGATCAGCTGACGGAGCACATCGGTGCCCGATTGGGTTTCTTCGGTGTAGACAATACGGGATATTACATCCGAACCATATTCCGCTTGGGGGTTTGGAAAACCCATGGTGTCAACAACCGAGCCGGTAGTAAGGTCGCACAAGGCGGTTACCACCGTGGTTGTGCCAATATCCACCGCAATCCCGTACAAAGGTTGGTCTGACAGGGACAAAATCGTGACACCGTTGTTTTCATAGGCAAATGTAACCGGCGTAATAAACCCATTGTCCCGCAGTTTTTTGGGTAGTCCCAGCAAACAGGACGGCTCTATACGAATATTGGCCGGGTTTATGCCTATTTTCCGTGCCAGTGTATATGTTAGCCGTTGGGCATCGCTCATAGAGTCTTCCAGTGTGGGTTCCTCTAAAGCCAAGAAAATCTGCTGCACTCGGGGTGCCACATTTTTCTCTGCGTCATACAGCCGGATATCGGTTAACACCTTTTGTCCTGTAATCCTCACGGTGGAGGGAATTTCAATAACCATATCCTTGTTAATGGGGGTAACACAAGCTTTAACCCGCTCTCCGTTGGCAATAACAATACAGCGCCCACAGGTTCCTCTACCTCCGCAAGGGTGGGTCAGGGTAATGCCGGTTTGCTGTATGGCATTGGATATAGTTGTTCCCTCTTTCACCGAAAGGTGGATATCATCGGGCAGCAAATGCACACTGTAGCTGGTCATTATTGGAAATTGGCCTTAGCGAAAGCAGGAAGACCGGATGCTTCATTGGGAGCTATCATAACCTTCCAGCCAGATTTTTCTTCCAACGGAGCTTTCAGTACAGCTACATAGCCGGGGATAACCATGTTTTTGTGGGCTACCTTGTCTGCTACTTTGATTTCTTCCATAAATTCGGCTATCTTATCGGCAGTAAACTTTCCGGCTGCCCATGCTGTCAGAACCGATGTACCGTCGGTAGGGGTAGCGATAATCCAGGATGGGATCTTAGCACTAGAGATTTCGCCTTCCACCGTGTAGTAGGTCAACGAGAAGTTGGTTGTGCAATAAACAGGAGAATTCTCGTTTGCTTCGCCAATTGCGTATACGCCGGGTTCCACCTGAGCAGGCTTCTGCGGGTCGGAGAACAGGTTTTGACGCAGAGCACACAGCGGAAGAACATGGGCTTTTTCGCAGGTATCCATCACAACAATGCTGCCGTATTTGGCTATGTACATAGATGCATCGGCAACCTGTGCGTGTGGATCCAAACCGCATACCGACACCAAAGAAGGATAGCCCAGGGGCCGAACCTTTTTGCGGATAGCCTGACGGCGAATCTGGGTGAGTTCTGCAAGCTTTTGCACCGAAGACTGGGCAGTGGGCGCAAGTACGATGTTTTTGGTAATGGCCGCAGCCTTTTCGCAGGATGCAGCGAGTTCGTCCAAGCTGTTGCCGCAAACCACCATGGGGCAGTCACAGTTCTTGGCAAGCTCGGCAACTGCTTCTACATTTGCGGGATTGGTTGCATACAGCAGTGGACGTGCGCTTGCACAGGCTTCGGCTGCTTTTGTGAGGCAATCCATGGAATCGGAAATCAGGATTGGTGCAAATTCACCTTTTTCTGCAACAATCTTCGCTTTTTCTTCATAGGTAGCTGGGTTGCCGGTTTTGTCAACCAATGCAATTGCATCTATGGTGACATGCTCGCCAACACGCTCAAACTTCAAATCGTTGATGCTGGCCAGCCGTGCATTAAAAGCATCGGCATCCAAATCATCATTAATGGCAATGGCAATACAGGTGGGATGATAGAACATTTTGTCGTGGCGGAACAGAACTACCTCGTCGCCCATTTCCCTTGCTTTTTCGTCTTTTCCTATTACAACTTTGGCTACTGGAGGTGCCGCTGCCGCGCCAAGCGCATCCTTGGCTTCGTCTGTTACATAGGGGCAAGCATCCAAGTTAATCTTGGCAGCCGCAAGTGCCATTGAAAATGCCAGGCATGTTGGGTGTCCGCATTCTTTGCAGTTCGTTTTAGGCATAAGCTTGAAAATTTGCAGGCCAGTCAATGCCATGTCATATCACTTCCTGTTCTAATATTTTTTTAATGACAAATTGTCAATAAAAATCTGATTAAATGTCCCGGCTTCCGAAAGGCTAAATTCGGTGGCCGCTTGGGTAATTTGTGCAAGCTCGGCTTTAAATTCTCTAAGTATAAGGTATTAGATAAGCCCTCCCAAATAGCTGTTGCCCACCGGCACAATTTTTTCTTCCAATTCTTTGTGTATCATGCCAATGCCCGTACCACTTTGGGTTTT
>CAZTAY010000167.1:0-3671 GCA_964611655.1 uncultured Eubacteriales bacterium | reverse complement strand
AACAGGTTTTTTACATTTTCTTTTTCTTTGCAAGTATACCCTTATCAATACCTATTATACTTACTGTTCCAAGTATTGGCTTGTCTGTTTTATCTGGCCAATGAAAGGGCAACTCTTTCTTTATAATAAGTACATATATAGAGTTGGTCAAGTCCCCGCGGCAATAAATTGGCTGTGTTTTGTTTTTGGTTATACCTTGACAGACGATGTATATTGTGATATAACATATTTTATAAGACAAATAGAAGGGAGGGCTTGGTTTGTCGATTACCTCCGATTTGATTCGAGGCAATACCGATACAATCATTTTGGCACATCTGCTGGAGCAGGACAGCTACGGCTATAAAATCAACAAATCCATACTAGAAAAAACTGGCGGTCAATACGAACTAAAAGAGGCGACGCTGTACAGCGCCTTTCGACGATTGGAAGGCGGCGGGTTTATCACCTCCTATTGGGGAGACCAGGATACCGGTGCCCGAAGGCGCTATTACAGCATCACCACACTGGGCAAAGCATTGTTAACCCAAAACAAGGCGGATTGGATCCAGGCAAAGCAGCTTATTGATAGACTACTATAACCAAACAAGTACTATGAAAGAGGTATTAAACTATGAAAGCGAATATTAGAGCTCATGTAGAAAATTTGTTTTCCAGCGCTCCCGCTACCCATAGAGCCAGAGAACTGAAAGAAGAGATTATCGCCAATTTGAGCGAACGATATGATGATTTAATCGCCCAAGGCATGGATGAGGATGGGGCCTATCGCACAGCGCTCAATGGGATTGGTGATGTGGATGAGCTGATTGAGGCCCTTAGGGAGCAGCATGTATTGAGCCCCATTTTAGAGCTGCAGCAACGTCGCCGTTCTGCGCTGCTGGTTTCCACCGCGGTGGCGCTCTATATTATATCCCCGGTTTTTCCCGCTGTGCTCCGGAATTTTTATGGTTTTCAAGGCCTTAGCATTATTCTATTATTTTTATGCTGTTCGGTTGCCACCGGGCTTTTGGTGTACAACTATGCTTCCAAGCCCAAATACATCCGGCAGGATGAAACTTTGGTGGAAAACTTTAAGGAATGGAAGCACACAAAAAACAAACAAGCCGCCTTGCGCAGCTCTATCAATTCCCTGGTGTGGAGCTTGGCGCTTATTGTCTTCTTTTTGCTTGGTTTTTTTGCACATGCTTGGTCTGTGGCGTGGCTGGTATTTATTGTGGCTGTGGCGGTGAATCAGGTTGTTAAGCTGGTGTTTACCTATAAGGAAGGGATGGAAGAATGAAAAGCTTTATTATTATAATGGCTGTGTTCTGGTCTCTGATTGCTGTGGCTATAACCGGGTTTGTAAGCTATCAGGTGGCGGCAGAGCCAGAGGTCTCTCTGTTTCAAGGAGGGGTTGGCACAAACCAAAAAGACAATCAGGTGTATTTAGACAAAACCTTTTCCCCCAAATCCCTAGACACCATAGCCCTTGATCTTTCCAGTGAATACATTCACTTTTATACCGCAGATACAGAGGACATCCGCATTGTTCAGAAGGGTTGGGGATTGGAGCAAAGCCAAATTATAGAGGCAGAAGCCAGTGGAAACCGCCTTTTTATCGGTGGTAAAGCCATCAATTTTCAGTCTAGCTTTTTTTCCATCTCCCGCAGCGAGGTAGAGGTGTATCTACCCAAAGGCTTTGTGCCTGTTATGGATATACAGCTGTCTTCGGGTAGCCTGTTATTCAACAACGATTTTGCTTTTTCAGACCTTACTGTGGTGTTGTCCTCCGGCAGTATTCGTTCACAGGGCACCATATCCACCCAATCTGCCAACCTCAAGGTGACATCTGGTTCTATACGGCTAGATCGCCTGGAGGCACCATCCTTTGCGCTTACCTCCTCTTCCGGTAACATTGGCTTGTCCTCCCTGAGCGGTGGGGGCAAAATTGCAGTCACCTCCGGTTCGGTTCGGGTGGAGGAGCTGAAGATGCTGGGGGATATTGCAGTTGGTGCTTCGTCGGGTAATGTCCAGTTAAACCTTGCAGGTGACCCCAGCTTCCACTTTACTGGGCAGATGTCCTCCGGAAGCATTAAAACCTATTTTCCCTTGACCTATGAGGATAGCAATAAACGCCATTCCTCCGCCACGGTGGGCAGTAAACCCAGCTATACTCTCACCACCAAGGTCACCTCCGGCAGCATCCGTATCCAACAGGATTAAAGTAAAACCTCCGCTGTAGCTACTATGCAGCGGAGGTTTTTATCTTGTATAGAAGAAATTTCTTTGGTTGTTGTTTGCTATCCTGCCTATTTTTGTTATATAATAAGAAAAAGAAAGCCGGTATGGACAACTGTATACCAATTTGAAAACCCAGCCCGCTGATATACTCCACCGGTGAAGTGATCTATATTCTTTTGGTAACCTAGTACCCTTTATATTTAGCGCAACTTTATATTACTGGAGGTAACCCTGCATGACCCCTTCCCCGCAAACCTATGCAACCGAGAGCTTTAATTTTTCCCACAAGGCCATCCGTCCCCAGCAAATACCCTTTGTTCGTTTTTGCAAAGAGATTCCCTTAACTGCCCCTAATGGAACACACCAAATTCAAAAGCTGGATGTCCGCTGTGTGATGCCCAATGCCGGCAGTTATCTCACCCCAGCGATAGCCCACACCGTAGAGCATATTGTAGCAGATTATATCAATGCCAATGCCCCCCATGCTTTGGGTATAAAAAGTGTAGACTTTTCCCCCATGGGATGCCAAACCGGGTTTTATTGGACTATCCTTTTGGAGTGTAAGGCTGATGGCAGCCTGCCCCAGGTTACACCGGAGCAGCTTTGTAGCTTTTTAAACACCGCCTTTGGCCAACTAGAAACTGCTACCCAGGTGCCCGCCGCTTTTGAGGACGCTTGTGGCAACTACCGCTCCCACGATTTGGATGGGGCCAAAGAGCTGGCAAGGCAGCTTGTTAGCCGTGGGTTTACCCCGTATGCTGCAAACCAATAGTGTATACACTGCTATGTTTTACTCATAAATAGAAAGGAGCCTATTATGAACCAAAATGAATTGCCGGAAAACCTATTGGAATATATCCATGTGCAAGAGGGTGTGGCCCGTATCCTTGGCAACAAAAAGCTTTACAAAACCTTGTTGGAAACATTTTTGGTGAGCCCCTGTATGGATGATTTAAACAATCAGCTCTCTCAAGGGGATTTGGGTGCTGCCACCATCTCTGCCCATTCGGTAAAGGGTATGGCAGCAAACTTGTCCATGCATGCTTTGCAAAGTATTGCGCTGCAATTGGAAAGCGAACTCAAAGCCGGGCAGGCTCTTGCTGATACCTTGCAGACCTTTACGGATACCTGGAACCAAACCATGGAGTATTGCAAACTGCTGACCGAAAAATTAAGCGATCCTTCTTTTGTGGTTTAATGGAAAACTAAAAAAAGAGTATGTTGGGGTGAACAACATACTCTTTTTTTATTGATGTAGATAGCCTTAGGAAAGCTTTTTTTGTGGTAAGGGCGGATATTATAGGGGTACGATAGATATGTCTCCATCTACAACATGAATGCGACAGTGTACAAAGGACTCGTTAACCTGCATCACCAGGGGGCCAAAGCTGATTTTCACACCGCTGTGTACTCTATCCTTACATTCTATAAAGCTGGTTTCTTCACTGGCT
>CAZTAY010000166.1:1425-3730 GCA_964611655.1 uncultured Eubacteriales bacterium | reverse complement strand
GTGCGTAAGGTTACAGGCTATTTATCCTTACTCTGATGATAACGGACGTTAAAATCTCGCGTTCAGCAAACACAGCTTAAACCTCATGTTCTCTTGTCATTGCAGTTCAGTTGTACCCTATAGCCTTAGGTAACTCACCGCTTTCCTACCGTGCTTTGTTCCCGTGTCAGCTTTCGCCTTTCGGTTAGGTAGGTTGACTTTCTCGTAATTATGAGAAGTAGGCACCATTTATCCTACAGTTAGAAACACCCTATCTGGGCGCACATTGTGAATCATCATTACACTGGTCGGCGACATCAACACATCATCGCCAGCCATGGCAATAACGCTTGCGGCACTTGCTGCAATTCCGTCTACCTTGACTGTCACCTTGCAGCTTTTCTGTTTATGCTCTTGCAACATCGTGTATATCTGCGATGCCGCGAAACAGTCGCCGCCTCCGCTATTGATAAACAGCACGAGGTCGCCTTGTACTGCGGCAAGTTCTGCCGCAAATTGCTTCGGTGTTACGTCATCGCTGAACCAACTTTCTTCCGCGATGTAACCATCTATGCGCAGAATGTTGTTATCGCCATCAGACGAGAAGTTCCAGAATTTCATATGTTGCTTTCCTCCTTTTTAAGTTTATCGAGATAAGCCGCTCCAGCCATTTCGAGCGGGAGCATATTACCGTTAACCATGTATTTATCTCCATCAGGTATACTGTTGAGATTCTCTAATGCGCGCACATCATTAGGTGACATGAAACCGTTCTGTATACCTGTGGCATAACCTGACATACGAGAAGAATAATCACCGCGCAGTAAACCATCGGCTACAAGACTGACGTAGTATTGTTTCTTCTCGTCAGGAGAGAACAGAGCCTTATTCATAGCTTGTTCTATGCGAACCAACCACGGTCGTATGGTGTGTACCACAAAGCTGATGGACTGATGCTCAATGTTCGAGAATGTCGCCTTCTCTAAATCAGCCACAAGATGAGGAGGTACACGAAAGATACGGCATATCTCCTCAGTTTGATAACGGCGGCTCTGCAGAAACTGTGATTGTTCTGGAGGTATGCTTATTGTCTTTAATGTCATGCCTTCCTCGAGTATGGCTACCCTATGAGAGTTACCGCTCCCGCCGTATGCGTTGCTCCAACTGTTACGGAGCTTCTTAGCGTCTTTTAGTACCGATGGATGCTCAAGTACAACACTGGGTCTTGCGTCGTTGGCGTAAAACTTAGCACCATATTCCTCGCAGGCGATAGACATACCTATTGCGTTCTTCGCCATAGCTACTGGAGAGTAGCCGACTAATCCGTCGTAACCCAAACCGATGATGTGGAGAACATCATCTTTTCGCAGTATCACCTCGCCCGTGTCCTTACGGTAGGTATAGAACAGCTCACCATTCTTGCCACGGTCAACTATCATCTTGTCGGGCATGAGCGGATACAGTGCAATCACATTATTCCTGCCGTCGCGGATTATCTGTACATATGCGTTGCCATAAAGCAAAAGATGACTCATCAGTGTTTCGCGAAACACGAATGATGTCATCTCTGGGTTTGGCTCTGCATGGAGTAGGAAGTATAATGGGTGGTCTATAGCTTTTTCCTTGCCGATGTCCGTGTGTTTGTATATGTGCAATGGCAGACTTGCAATGGTTTCCGCGAGTATTCGCACACAAGCATACACCGCCGAAGTCTGCAATGCCGTTCGCTCATTCACCGTCTTGCCACTGGTACTGCCGCCGAAAAAGAAAGACACACCGCTGTTTAGCTGATTCTGCGGCGCGTCTCGTGATTTGAATAGGAGTTTGAATAGGTTCATATTATGAGTAACCCATCATGCCTTTCGTCAGAGTTATATATGCTGTCAGTATCACCACTACCTCCGACCATCGCACGTGCCAGAGCCATCACTAATGCAACAGCACCATCCACACGCTCGGTCGACTTTGCTTTGCTTATCTTGACCGCTACGTCCTTAGTATCGACTTGTATGTTGTCGATGTTCCAACGTAGTACAGGGTGACCATTGTGGACTATACCTTTACCCAATACCAAACGGTGCAGTTCAGTAGTAGGTGCATTCATCGAAGCATAACCTTGACCGAATGGGACGACGGTTAATCCCATCGCTTCAAGGTTCTGCACCATCTGTGTTGCGCCCCAACGGTCGTAAGCTATTTCTTTTATGTTGTACGCTTGCGACAACTCGCCTATAAACCGCTCTATCGCGGCATAATGAATCACATCACCTTCAGTGGTGATAATATGTCCCTCACGCTCCCATACATCATACGGTACATGGTCTTT
>CAZTAY010000166.1:0-1325 GCA_964611655.1 uncultured Eubacteriales bacterium | reverse complement strand
GGATTCTCTTTTGCGCTGTCACACGCAAGCTGTAGGGTTTCCTCGGTGAAGGTGATACCTAACGACGGATTGCTCTTGCGCCATTCTTTTGGGTCTGTCCAGTCCGCGTCGGTGGGAGTGGAGTACACAACGGGATAGAATGATGGGTCTATCTTTCTGCCATCTATGATATCTATAGCCTTTTGGTGTACTTCATAACAGATACTGTTGCGGTCACTGCCAGCCGTGGTGATGACAAAGTTAAGCGGTTGCTTACGTGCTATGCCCGAACCTTTGGTCATTACATCATACAGTTTGCGGTCGGGCTGAGCAAGCAACTCATCGAATATACAGGCGTGTACATTGTAGCCAAATTTTGAAGCCACATCAGAGGACAGCACTTGATATATCGAGCGTGTTGGGTGATAGATTATACGTTTGGTGGAATCCAGTATCTTCACACGCTTCAGTATCGCCGGACACTGCATTATCATATCTTTGGCTACCTCAAACACGATACCCGCTTGCTTTCTGTCAGAAGCACACGAGTATATCTCGCCGCCTTGCTCTCCGTCGGCACATAGGAGGTATAACGCCACTGCGGCGGCGAGTTCAGACTTACCGCTCTTCTTTGATGTTTCGACAAACGCTGTGTTAAACTGCCTATATCCATCAGCTTTCACCACACCGAATATATTACGGATTAGCTCTTCTTGCCATGCAATCAACTCAAACGGAGAGCCTGCCCATTCGCCTTTGGTATGGCGCAAACTTTGTATGAATGCCACGGCATGGTCTGCTTTGCGTTTGTCGTAATGTGAGGTAGGCAGCGTGAATGTAGTAGGGGTGAACTTTTTGAGTTTGTACTTCGGGTTGATGATACGACCTCCCTTCTGCAGACATAAAAAAGAGCCTGTCGAGGCTCTTTTGCGCTAATGTGTTGTAATCACTGCCGCTTACCGCTGAGTATAAATTCTACGTATATGTCCTTGTGTTCCTCTAACAACATCACAAGCTCGTAGTATCCGCGTTCATGCGCTTCGCGCTGCACTTCTTGAATCGAAAACATATTGTATAGTCCGCTCTCTCTGATGTCCAATATCCGACCGACAATCTTGTCGGTTAATATCTGCTCGTTTGCCATGTCACTCTCCTTATGCCGTCGCCCATTCGTATTCGTCTTTGGTTATCTCAATAACCGCTATTGTGAAGCGGTTAACTGTGTCGGTGTTTTTCTTGAAATACTTAACCTTGCCATTAATGCGTTCTGCGTAGTAGGTTACCTTGATTGTGCTTTTCATGTTTGTACCCTCCGTTTGTCGTTGTGTGTACATATTAACTCTTAT
>CAZTAY010000165.1:0-3846 GCA_964611655.1 uncultured Eubacteriales bacterium | reverse complement strand
AAGCTATCGAGTTGTGATAGGAAATAATCTCTTCTCGTATCACTGAAATCGGCAAATAAATCTTCTCCTTTTGGCGTAGTTGGGCGTTTGCACTCAAATTTTCCTCCGTGATTCTTGTCTATTTTTCGTTGGATGTTTTCAAGTGTTTTTTTGAATGCAATATCATCCCTTGTGTCGTATGAAATATTTTCAGTAGCAAGTATTGTCATCATAAACCCACTGGGCATTTTCACGCTTGAATCTTGAGTATGTCTGTAATCACTCCAAGCCTTCAAATATCTTACAATCCTTCTTAATTGTTGGTTTGTATCAACACGATTATTAAACCATTCAAAAAACTCTTTAGGGTCACTATCTATCCACCCCTTAGATTTGTGCGCTAATTCGGGAATGCTGTCATCTTCATCCATTTTATAATAGATTGGCAGGTCAATGTGATGGCCATCCGCATATAACACTCGAACACATGTATTTCTTTTTTCTGCACCTTTTACAGTTTGGTCTTTTACTGCATCATATATCCAATTATGATATGTGTCAATAGATTTCCTATCTTCAACGTCTTCATCTCCAATAAAATACACACCATCATCAACATCATATTTATAGAGGTCTATTTTCCCATCATCCGACTTCCTTGCAATTGGATTAACCGTGGTCTTCATAACAAATGAACCTTGGCTTCGAAAGTTCGGCTTTATTTCGTTTGGTTTATTATCATCAAAATATTTCTTGATGACATTGCGTAAGGCTGTTCGATTACCTTTTAAGGTATCTTTTTTTGTTTTTGTTAGTTCAATAGTGCTATTGAACGCAATGAACTGGTCGTGATTATCTGCCATAATTACATTATTTAGTTTTATATGTTTTTTCTCTATCAAAAAACTCTTTTACTTTTTGGTCTTTTTTGTAGATTTCCCCTTGGTCATTACCTTTCCCTCGAATGAAATTTAATGCTTTGGATGTGGCTTTGTCCATCTTCACTAAACGTTCTTGGTCTGACGATATTACGGCCGAAGGGATTCTGACATAATCAATTTTCACATCATCCAATTCCTTTATACTATGCATAAAATAGTCGGTAAAAGAACTTTGCCCTGTATTAAATACATCGAATAAATCAGACCTCCACTTTACAAAGGAACGTTTTCTACTTAGTCCGATTGGTTTTCCTCCCGAAAGAGTTAGACTACTTACGGATAGCAACTTAATGTCATGATATTTTTTTCCCTTACCAACGAAATAGCGTAATGCCTCAATTAGGGCAACAAGAGTTGGATTGTTAGCCCATACTCCCCCATCAATAAATTGCTTTTTATCATAATAATCTATTTCGCAAAGAGGGAAATATGTAGGCGCGGCAGATGTGGCTAATGCGACATCAACATATTTTGCTTTATTATCTCTATCTAAACCTCCTTCTTTATGGTCAAACTTGAAAACCCAAGGTCGAGCATCCGTATATGTATATGTAGGAATACATAATAAATTCTTGCTATCGCCTATTTTGTTCTCTCCAAAAACTTCAAAAAGTGATTGTTTAAGATTCTTGTCAGAGAATTTTCCTCCCCACAAGACTTGTTTCAGAGAGTTAAAGAAAGGTACATATGGAAATATCTGTTTGCCTTTATTCATATAAAATTCAGACACCGTTTTTGCAGGAAGTCCTAAAGATAGCGCAAGAGCAATCAAGCCACCTGTTGACGTACCACATAGCATATCAAAATGGTCTGAAATGGAACAACTATACTTTTCTTCCAAATGTTCTAATATTGTTGAAGAGTAAAGGCCTTTAATGCCGCCTCCGTCAATAGATAGAATTTTAAATGTCTTTTTGTCAGATTGCTCCATAGGCTATTTTATTAAAATATTACATTTAAGAAAGATAAAATCCAAGCATATGCTCGGCTGAAATATATTGATTTGACTATTTTTTGGCGGGGAAGTCCTATTTAGTCCCCTTTATACTGCCAGGGTTTTGCTTCCCCAGGTTGCCCGCCTTTAGTAATGTTCCCATTACTTTTGCTGTTCTTTCCTCACATTTATTATTTATTTTTGTTTCTACAGTATCCACTTTTTCAAATTTTGTTTCAGTATTTGTTTCCATTTTCAATCCTCCATTTTTTGTTAATTTGTATAACTCATATCCGTAACCAATCACTCGCATTGCTGCTGCAATAGTGATACAGACTGAAGGGATGTGCAGAAATCCCAGCAACATAATCAAAGAACTAAATCATAAGCATTTATTAGTTATGGAATAACATAAAGCATGCCATTACATTTGAACTGTCAGATTGGCATATAATATTTATTCCTCCTTCTTCAACAAATGCATTTCGATTCTTTTTTATCCGTTTGTCATTCAAACCTGTTTCGGTTTGCATGGTATCGTTGCTATCGAAATAAACTACTTCATGAACTATTCATTGAATTAATTTCAATGTTCAGTTCACAAAACTAAGAAATAGTCCCGAATTATAAAAGTAAAATTATAATTTTCAAGAACCATTGACGGGAAACCTCTTTCATTATACTGAAAGATTGCCTTAACGGAGATGTTAAACAGTTATATATCAGTATATTTTATTTTGTTATGCTCGTAACAGTTACAAGGGTAACATGGTAAAGAGTGTGCCGTAATAAGCATCAAAAGAACTTGAAATTTTGTTTTATTTCTGAAATGCATCATATTTGCAGCATAATAGAAACAAAAACAAGAAATGACCTTTCTGGAATTTAAGACTAAAATGTTCGATTTGGCATGCTTCAATATCTATCAGATATATGCATGGCAACCAAATTTTGACCGGAATAACCTTACCCGATGAGCTAAGAAAGGCTACCTTATCCGGTTACGGCAGGGATATTTTGCTTTTTTGGAGTATAAGAGCAAGCCGGATTATTCTCTTTATTTTGCCAATCGGATTTATCGCCCATCCTATATTAGCCTACACACGGCATTGTCGTTCTACGGGATGATACCGGAAGCGGTGGTTCAGATTACCAGTGTGGCGACCCTGAAAACAGCATCATTTACTAACGACTTTGGCGAATATTCATATAAGAACGTCAAAGAAAACTTGCTATTCGGGTACGATTTGAAGTCAATGGCAGACACCCGCACCATACAGTTTGCCACACCCGAAAAGGCATTGCTTGATTTGCTGTACCTTTATCCGTTCTATGATAGCGAACAGGAATTGGAAGAATTACGTTTGGATGAAGATTACCTGCACGATGATTTAAACAAGGATTTACTGATGGCGTACTGCGCCAAGTTTCAAAGCAAGGCACTTAATCATCGGGTAAAACTGCTTTTAAAAACATATGATTTATGATACAGATGAACAGATAAGAAATTATTTTCCGGCTCAAATTCGTGGGAATTCGGGTTTTGATAAGCACATCTTGAAAGAGTATTTACAGTTGATGATTCTGGATTACCTTTCTTCTACCCCAAACATCCAAAAGATGACTTTTATCGGCGGAACAAACCTGCGTTTGGTAAAAGGGATAGATCGGTTTTCCGAAGATTTGGATTTCGACTGTAAAGACCTGTCGAAAGGCGAGTTTATTGAAATGACAAATGGCATATTCCAGTTTTTGGAACGTTCGGGGCTACGAGTGGAAGCAAAGGATAAAGAAAATCCAAAACTAACAGCTTTCCGGCGCAATATCCATTTTCCGGAACTGTTGCTTGATTTGGGATTGAGTGGACATAAGGAAGAACGTTTCTTGATAAAGGTCGAAAGACAAGACCAAGGAATCATTTATCCTCCGGTTATTACAAATCATTGCTGTCCGGTAAAAATAGAACAGCCATAAAATCTCTTTCGAAAGAGC
>CAZTAY010000164.1:0-3905 GCA_964611655.1 uncultured Eubacteriales bacterium | reverse complement strand
AGTTTATTTCCTAGCCTAATCTGATATATATCAACCAGTGAATCGATTACAGGATAGTTGCTAACCTTGTTTGTTTCTGAATTTTTAAATAATATATTTGATCCGTTTGGAGAAATATGTATTTCCTGAACAGTACCTTCAATGGTACTTCTTGTACCAGTTGCTGAAATTTCAATTATATTATTATACTCTGCCTTTACATTTACATTATCGCCTATACGCAAGTCATAATACTTAAGTCCTGTGCCTGTATCTTTTCTTGTAATATAAGATGCATCGGTTACTAATAGATCATATTCATTACCGTTGTTGTTTTTAATTTTAAGTATCGGTACTCCTGATGAGTTCAGTTTCTTTTCAAGCAATACCCCTGCAAAGCTTAAGTTCTTTTCTTCAAGCTTAATTGAATAAACTGTATTGCCTGAAACTTCAGCCCTTATAATGTCACCAATAGAAATATTATTAAATATTTCGGCATCAGTTCCTCTACTGATTGTACTGTTTACATCAAGATTAAATGTACGTGTTTCCGTTACTACATTTCCGCTTGGGTTCAGTATTTTAACGTCTATTCCAATTGTTCTTGCAAGATTGTCTGCATTAACAGATGAAACTGTTCCTTCGATAACAGAACGCTGTACATTAGGGGTTGTTGGTTGATTGTTAGTATCAGGAATTGTTGTCCCTGCCTCATTAATTGTTGCTTTTATCTCCACAAATTCGTCATTATTAATGATACCTGTGAAGTACATATCTTCCTTTAATTCAGCAAATGTTTTTATGTAACCTTCAATATAGATTACAGCCGTATTTGAGACTTTAACAATAGAATCTCTGTCTTTTCCGGTCATTGAAACCTCAAGAGCTCTAGCCCCCGGGTAAATAGTTCTAATAGAGCCTGCAACATTATTTATTGTTGTTGTATCCGATGAGCCTGGTTTTGGCTGAACGTTCGTTTGACCTGACTGAACTTGAGTGTCCCTTACTTTTTTAAGCAATACAGCCATAGTTGCTCTTGTAACGCCTGTATTTGGATTAAATTTATTGTTATTGTCACCGCTTACAATTCCAATACTTTTAAGGTAATACACATATTGCTTAGAGCTTTCATAAATTGATGAATCGTCATTAAACTTTGCTGTTGTATTAGTTGAAACTGCTTCTGCTTTTCTACCTAAAAGCCTTACAATAAAAACACAAGCCTCTTGTTTAGATAAAGCTCTTATTCTTTCCGTTCCGTCCGTCATTTTAATAATAAACTGATTTAGATCTTCCGAGGTTAGAATTTCTTTTTCGATTAAGAAAGAAATTTCCTTGTCCGCAGAGGCATCCCATTTGGTAAAAGCTTTTTTGAAAAGAGCCAATGTTTGTTTATTTGCTTCATATGCTCTGTCTTGGTATAATTTTTCTTCTTCGGTTAAAGAAACGTATTTATAACCTGCCATTCTGGCGAACATTTTTGAAGCAGCAAATTTGTCGACTAATTGGTTTGGATTGTATTTACCTGAGCTATCGCCCACAATAATTCCGGCATCTGCCATTTCAGAGATCGCGCTATATGCCCAATGTCCTTCTGCAACATCTTTATATTTAGGAGCCCCATAAACAGGTATTGCAAAAACGACAGAGCACATTAAAACAACTGCCGTTACTTTTGTTTTTAATGATTTCATATTTTTCCTCCGTTCGATAAAATTCACAACTTTTGTTGTCTAATTTTATTATATTAATTGTTAATATGCAAGTTTTTTTAAAAAACATGAGCGACAATAAAGTGCAGAATTGATAACATATGTTATTGCGGTGACAAAAAGTATTTGTTGTAATAAATAACCAAATATAATTTCTACATGCAGGAATAATACAAATTATAATCTTTGTATTTATCTTTAAAACAATTAAAAAATCTAAGTGCATTTTTCTTTGAACCAAAAATGCCAAAAACCGCTGAACCACTTCCGCTCATTAACGAACCCAAAGCCCCTCCTTCCATCATAATTTTTTTAATTGTTTTAATTTCTGGAATTTCATTAAATGCAATTGGTTCAAAACTGTTATACATTGTTTTTGCCATTTCTAAAATATTTCCTTGGTTTATGTATTGAAGAAGCATATTTGAGTAATTTGTATTGCATATTTGTGCAACGGACTGGTCAAACTTTTTATACATAAATGGAGTATATAATGATTCTGTTGGCTTAACAATCACAATATAAAAACCTTTTGGGGCTTTAACAGACGTTATATCCTCACCTATTCCCTGAACTAAGGCACATCCACCATACATAAAAAACGGTACGTCTGCTCCTAATGTTTTTGAAACTTCCACCAGCTCATTCCATTTATCTTTTGGCAATTTTGAGATTTTAGCAAGGGCTTTTAGAGTTGCCGCACAATTACTGCTTCCACCTCCAAGACCTGCTCCAATGGGCAGATTTTTAATAAGGTTCACGGATATACCACCATCAAAACCAAAGGAATCCCTAAATGTACAAAACGCCTTGTAGATTAAATTTTCTTTGGATTCAGAAAGCTCCCTACTGTTTGTTCTTAGTGAAAACCTGTCAGATTTATTAATAATCAATCTGTCACACACAGGCACAGTACACATTACAGATCTGATATTGTGATAACCATCTTCTCTAGCACTTAGGATTTCCATTGTTAGGTTAATTTTGGCAAATGACTTGATATTCAATGCTCTCATAATAACTCCTACTAAACTTAAAACAGATATTTATGCTATTTTTTTTAGATAATTAATATAATGTATAGTGAACGCATTACACCTTTTATTGCACGCAATAAAAATATTGTAAATGGTTGCCGTGAGCAACCAGAGTGTTTAACTCAAGTGATTTTCTTATGTTTAGAAATATTGTAGTAAGTTTACTTTAGTAATGGTTTGGGGGGTGTAGAATTGAATTTCAGACAAAGAATAAAATATAAATATCTTCAAATGAATTACAAGCCTACGGCAAACAAAAAAGTTAATTTCAAGCTGTTTAGTGAACTTGAGGACATATTGAGTCCTCCTAAAAAAGATAAAAAAGAAGGTTCAGATGATAAAAAGGAAGACAAAAAATCCTCTACGTAACTATTAGCCTTTCAAAAGAGGCAGTATCATTATTAAAATATAGACAAAAACCACTACAAAAAAAGATGGCCTTAGTATTTCCTTTGCAGGTATTCTATCTTCACAATCATTAAATTGACTGTCAATATTCTCTCTGTTTTCTTTTAATATCTTGTTAATAAAATAAATTGTTAAGGCTATTGAAATTGAGACAGATATAACTAGTAGAATCAATGTAAAAATCGCTGACGGCAAGCTTAAATTAGTTGAGGTTTTTGCTGTTTCCATACCTGCTTGGGAAGGAAGCACCTGGCTTAAAAATAAAAACAAATACACAGAGCTAATCTGAGTTCCGTTAATAACCAAATGAGCCAGTACTGACGAAAAAATAGAACCTGTTGCAAACACTAAAAAACTAAGAATACATCCTAGCACAAATGTGTAGGCAAATTGCTGTGCTGATAAATGGAACATGGCAAAATAAAAACCACTAAGAATGCAGGCTGTTTTTAAACTTAATCTTCTAATGCAAGAAAGCATTATTCCTCTTTGTGATATTTCCTCAAAAACAGCCGGCATTACTGCAATTATTAACAGTGCAATAAAAATCGAATGATTAGATGACACATTACTAGTCATTTCTGTCACAGGATCACTAAATATGAAGGAAGTCAAGGTTGCAAGAAATCCAATTGCAGGTTGAATAACCATCATAAGCGCAACTATCATCAGTGCATTTTTTAAAGAAAGCTTCTTTATAAATAATGTCTTTTTTATGTCTAGCTTAAATATTAAAATATAAATAATACATGGAGCAAAGACTGTCAGT
>CAZTAY010000163.1:0-4093 GCA_964611655.1 uncultured Eubacteriales bacterium | reverse complement strand
CATTTTTCTCAAACAAAGGAACGAACTGGTTTGGGTATGCAACAAAGGTATCAAGACGCTGCCATCTTACAAGAGCTTCAGCTCCTGCAATGGTCTCTGATGACAGATGAAATTTAGGCTGAAGATAAACAACAAATTCGTTGTTTGTAAGAGCCTCTTCCATCATGTTTTCAAGCTCTGCTTCCCGAATAAGCTGTCTTCTGATAGAATCATCATAATTAAATAAATTATCGTGCTTTTGTTCATGAGCCAGCCTATGTGCAAGATTAACCTTTTCTAAAATCAAATCTATGTCACATTCGCCTTTCTCAAGCTGATACCTTCCGTACCTAAACTGAATATTATGGTTTTTAGTGACAAGGTCTTGTTCTGAAAATAACTTTTCAAGTAATTTCCTTTTAGTCTCAATTTCATTAGGATCAGAAAAACTATCCAGTACAATGAATGCATCTGCATTAGTACGGGCAAAAGCACAATCCGGCTTTTGAGCTATCTTTGTCAAAATCCTGGCGACTGTCTTTATAACCTCATCACCAGCAGGAATACCATACATTTCGTTTACCATTTTAAATTTATAAATATCAAATTTAATTAAACAAAACAGCTTATCAGTATTTTTAGTCAAAAGCTCTTTTGCGTCTAGTTTGAATTTTGTTAGATTAGGCACGCCTGTGAGACTGTCGCAATATGCAGTTTTATAAAGCATATTTGAGTGTTTTCTCTGACGTATCATAAAAAACGTAAATATACCAGCAACAGCAAATATAACCAACACGGTTAGTTTCATTGAATTCAATGAAATAATATTAGCTTCCTTTGAAATGGCAGCATCTGATACTGTGGTAAATATATACCAGTCATTTATGTCAACAGGGGCATAGTGCATCAAGCGTTTCTCGTCTTCTGAAATATAAATGGAGTGTCCGCTTTCGCCTAGTTCCGCTTTACGCCAGATATCCTCTAAGTTGTCATGTTTTATAAATTTTGCTTTATTAAGTACTGTTAAAACATCATGCTCAATTGATAAATCTTTTGTGCGAGTGATAACTTCGCCTTTGCTATTGTAGATATAAGAATAACCTTGGTTATCATAGAAATTCTTAAAAGCTTTTCCCAGTTCTTGGGTATCATAAATACCCACTAATACCGCTCTCATTTCACCATCAACATAAACAGGTGAAGAAAAAGCAATAACTTGCCTTCCATCAGCTTTTAAGGTATATGGGTCTGATACACAAACTTCTCCTGTTTTAGATTTTATAAAAAAGGATTCGTTAGCTATATTTAACGTTATTCTGTCGCTTGATATACTATTTCCGTTTAAGTCTGATATAAGAATATCCTTAAAACCACTGTCTATTTTTGCATCTTGTAAAATTTTCAGGACAGTATCTGTACTATACTCCCGATTGTAAATCACACTATCAGCAAAAACTTTAGAAAGGGTTATAATAATCTCGCTACGTTCCCGAATCAATGACTTAAAACTATGTTTTTGCTGCTCCATAATAACAGCCAGACTGTTGCAGGTATAGGTTGCCAAACTATTGTAAAGGTCGTAAATATAAATACTTAATCCTGCTCCAAGAATTGTTACCATAATAAAGAATGCAATAAGTATTTGAGTAAGATGAATATGTTTTTTCATATAAATCTCCTTTATAATTTGGATATGGAGACGCAGAATAAACCTTATCAACCTGTTTCAATAGTTTAGTATTGTTTCAGCTTCAATTTCGGAAAACCTACTATTGAATAAGGCCTTTTTTATAAATTATTACAATTGAATACCTTCAAGATTAGCCTAAAAATATGTTAAGAAAAGATTAAATTAGTTAATTATATATGTTTCGTTCAAATCGAACCGAAACAAGCGCTCTGTGCCACTCGTTCAGCTGCTCTATACTCGTGTGGCAGGGCGCTTAATTCAATTAAATTAGCTATATTATAACATTCAAGTATATAAATGTGAACTATTTTTTGCAAAATGTAGCAATATATGTTTATTTTCGACATATTAAATATCTGCAAAGCTTGACATTTGAAAGGAATTAACATATTTCTGATACTATTCTGTTACGTCCTTGTTCCTTTGCGATATATAAACACTTGTCTGCAAGCTTGAGAAATTCCTTTTGATTTAATTCAGGTCTGTATTTTGCAAGACCAAAGCTGGCAGTGGTTTTTTCTGAATTATTTTCAGCCTCGTCTTGAAGTTTTTTACGAATAGATTCTAAGGAATTATAGACCTTTTCATAAGGCATACCTAAAAAAATAATAGCGAATTCTTCGCCTCCCACTCTGGAAAGAGTTGCATTTTCGTCAAGCTCTGCCTTTACGATTCTAACCACAGATTTTAACTGTTCATCACCAACATCATGACCATAATTGTCGTTTATGTTCTTAAAAAAGTCTAGATCAAAGATGCAAAGATAAAATTCTTGGCCAGAATAATTAATCAATATTTTTTCCATAAACTTTTCAAAATACAGTCGGTTATAGGATTGTGTAAGAGCATCTTTAATAGATAATTCAGACAAGAGAGCATTTGCTTCTGTAAGCTCACGAGTCCTAATTTCAACAATTTTTTCTAGGTTTTGATTTAAGTTCTCCTTTTCCTTATAACTTGCATTGCTGTCGACTAAACGAGAGAAAAGATGTGCAAAAAGGAAAACTACATATGAATATGCAAGGATGCTATAAGATAGATTTTGTGCGAATAGAGCGTCAACTATTATAAGTATACCTACATAAAAAGTTTTAATAGTAATAAAGATATGATAAATACTAAACAAACCGGCTTTTATCTCATGATAAACCTGCCATGAAACTATAGTAAATGAACATATGAACAGTATTAAAACAATATTGATACATACATCTGGAATGACAGGGAAGAAAAACAAAGTAAAAATACCGCCTGCAAAGCTAGCGAGGATCTGTATTTTAATGGGCAACTCAGGTAGCTTTTTATCAGGGTCATAGATGCTTTGAGACAATAGACAGCCGACAGAAGCGACTACAAAAAATGATACATATTGTAATGTTACAAAGCCTATGTTACCGATTTCCAGGTAATAAAGGAGCTGATTTAAAAAATGAGTAGCAATATCAAACCCCAAAATCACACGAATTGCCAAGAATGTATCAAACAAAGCAATTCCCGAAAGCAAGCCCATTTTAGTATTTAGAAGCATGAAAATCAATCCAACGCAAGCAAGTACTATAATGGTTCCAATTAAAAATGCATCGTCACGCCAGAGACGAAGTACATAATTGCTTACTTTTTCGGAGCTTCCAAAAACTATAGAGTTGCGGTACATAAGTGCTTGGCGGTCATTTGAGTTTGCAGAAATTATTATTTCAGTGATACCAGGTTCTAAAGACCTGTCAATATTAAACAGGTACTCAGAGATATCATCCAGCAGCTTTCCTTGTTTTTTATCTTGTATAGGCGGAACACGATTTCCGTTTACATAAACGGCAAAATCCTCGTTGTAATTCGGAATGTAAAAAGAAAAGCCGGTAAATGCAATTTCAGCGTTAATAAGAAGTCGGTAGGTAGATGGTCCTGAAGAATTGGGTATATAGTCTATAGGAAATGTCACAGTATCTGGTTCAACATTATTGAAAAGCTCATAATCAAAGCTTTCCGCAGTACAAAAAATACTTGGATAATATTCCCATTGGCCGTTTAAGTTAATTGGGTGTTCTTCGCTAAAGTCATATCCTTGCAGATCTAATAATCCGCCAACTGCTTCAACTTTATGGGACATGCTGTCAGAGAATGTTCCCTGTAAAACTCCAACAAAAAATATGCCAACCGCGAAAATACACAAAAATAAAAGCGCCATTCCGCGCAGAAACTTTGGTGAAGCTGATTTCGATGCAGAATTCAAGCTTCTAACCCCCTTTTATAACATGCATTAGCTTATAAAAATAACCAATGGTTGTTAGGTAAGTTGTTAGTATAATTTGAAGCTATTTTACCTTATATATAATGCTGTCTCCTGATGATTTATTGTGTGGCAAATGAAGCTTGGAATGCGCTAAACAGCGCATTTTATTAAGTTAAATTATAACATGCTAGTTT
>CAZTAY010000162.1:0-4112 GCA_964611655.1 uncultured Eubacteriales bacterium | reverse complement strand
GGCTCATGCCCTTAGCATACATTGAAATAATCTTTTGCTCAATCTCATCGGTTCTTGTTTGCCGTTTTTCAAGCACCTTTGGTTCAAACTCGCCATTGCGGTCACGAGGAATAACTATTTCTGTTTCACCATAATCACTTGTTATGGTCTTGTGGTTATAACCGTTGCGTGAATTGCCGCTGTTGTTCCCTTCGGTGCAATATTTGCTGACCCTAAATGTTCGTCCATTTCTGCTTCTAACATCTGCTCAATAGTTCCTGCGAAAAGTCTTTTCAGTTTAGACTGAATATCCCCTGTGTTTTGGCAATTTGCCATCAAAAAGCTTACAAGTTCCTTTTCTTTGTCTGTAAGTATGTTTTTGATTGTTTCATAATAATAACCTCCATCTTCTTATATGGATATTATTACCTTTTACACGGAAGAATATTCAGCATCGAATATCCTTAGAAAGCAAGCCTTGAAACTTATGAAAGGGATACTATTTCTAGTAAGAACTCCAAGCGTTTCCGCTGTGGTTGTGATATATTTTACGCTCTTTTTATTGTGGGTGTCAATTATTCCATATGTTTATTCGTTTGTAGTGAAGTTTATATTACTGAATGTTGACACATATAGACTGTTTGTATATAATTATTCATATTGTTATAAAATTATTAATATTTCTTTATTATTCTAGTATTATTTTTGACATCTTAGGTTTTGTTCTGACATAATTCAACTATAATTTATTATGGGAGGCAAAAATATGATGATATATTGTATTATTTATTCAAGGTGATTAATTTTTGATCGCCTTTTTGTGTGGAAAAATATTAGAAAGTCATCCAAGGCAGAACGCCCCATTCTTTTATCAATTACGAAAGAAGAAAGCATTAATTATCATTTAACAATTGATTGCTCTACTATGAAATACCATAATACTTAAGAGGAGAATGTTTATGTGGAAAACTTGGTTCTATAGAATTCTATCTGTTATTACGCTAGCTTGTTTTATTGGCACAATTAATGCCTATGACGCATTTGCACTTACAGGTGCTGGCACAAAAGATAACCCTTTTGTTATCAATTCAAAAGAGGAGTTGTTGCAAGTTAAAGATAATTTAAATGGTTACTACAAACTAAACGCAGACATAGATTTAGGAAATACGCCTTTTAGCCCAATAGGTACTAAAGCTTTACCATTTAAAGGAGGCTTTGACGGAAACGGATATAAACTATCGAACTTAAAAATAACAACTTCAACTTTAAAAGAAGTGGGTTTTTTCGGTGCTACTAACCTTGCGGAACTAAAGAACATAACAATAAACAACATAGATGTATCGTATACAGGCCTATCAATCTGTTCTGTTGGAGGCTTAGTAGGAGATATGTCAGGAGGCTCTATATCAAACTGTCATATATCGGGGGGAGCAGGGATTTCAGGAAGATCTGTAATCGGCGGATTAGTTGGTGCTCTATATGATGAAGGAACTGTATCGTTAAGCGGTACAAACGTGACTGTTAAGGGCAAAGACTCGTTTGTTGGGGGGTTAATAGCTACGGTAAAAAATGGAAATATTAGTAAGTCGTATGCAAATGGAGATGTCAGTGGTGAAATGTTTGTTGGCGGTTTGTTAGGAGACTGTTTTTATTCTACTAATAAAGATATAATAGAGTGTTACTATTCGGGCAATGTAACCGCCAATGATATGAATGCTGGCGGTTTAGTTGGTATTAACAATGGGAGAAGTTTATTTAAAAACTGCTTTGTACTAGGTTCAATTTCCGCAAAGAGAGGATATGTATATGGTTTAGGAGATAAAGGAAACTATGAAAATTGTTATTTTGGGGGTAAAATACTGAACCCGTCTAAATCGGATTTTGTAGCAGTGATAGGCAACGCTAAATATTATAATATTACTAATTGTTTTTATGATGGAGTATTATTGGGATATGTGGATGGTTATGAGTCTAGGACAACCAGTTCTATGAAAAATAAATCTAACTACACTAATTGGGATTTCGAAGATATATGGTCAATTGAAGAGGGAATTACATATCCATGGCTAAAATCCCTTGAAAAGCCGGATATGATAATAAGTGAAGAGCCTCAAGATTTTGCTGGAGGAAAAGGTACAAAGGAAGAACCTTTTCTCATTAATACTCCTACCCAATTAGATAATGTAAGATTTTATTTAAGCGGTTTCTACAAGCTAAACGCAGACATAGATTTAGGAAATACGCCGTTTAATCCAATAGGCACTAAAGCTTTACCGTTTAAAGGAGGCTTTGACGGAAACGGATATAAAATATCGAACTTAAAAATAACAACTTCAACTTTAAAAGAGGTGGGTTTGTTTGGTGCTACTAACCTTTCAGAACTTAAGAACATAATGATAAACAACATAGATATATCGTATACAGGCACATCAACATTTTATGGAGGGGGAGGCTTGGTAGGATATATGACAGGAGGTTCTATATCAAACTGTCACATATTAGGGGGATTAGGTATTTCAGGAAGATATAACATTGGCGGTTTGGTTGGTTTTCAGGAAGGTAAAGGAACTATAACATTAAGCAGTACAAATATACCCACAAAAGGCACTGGTGCTAATGTTGGAGGTTTAACTGGGTATGTGTCTGATTCTGGAAATATCAGCGAGTCATATGCTATTGGAGATGTAAGTGGCTCAAGTTATGTTGGGGGATTGTTTGGGTATTGGAGTCAACCAGATGCTGTAAATGTAACCGAGTGTTACTCTACAGGAGATGTAAGCGCTACTAATAAATATGCAGGAGGCATAGTTGGTGATATCCACGGAAGTAATATTATATTTAAAAACTGTTATGCGTTAGGAACAGTTTCAGCTGATGAAGGATATATTTATGGCTTAGGTCTAGATGGTAAATTCGAAAATTGTTATTTTGCAGGTAAAATAATTAACCCTTCTGAATCCACTTTGATAGGGGGGATAAGTTACTATTGGTATAATAGTATTGTTAATTGTTTTTATGACGGAAGAGTAGTAGGATTTGTTACAAGTTATGACGCTAGGAATACCAGTTCTATGAAAAGTAAATCAAACTTCACAAATTGGGATTTTGAAAATACATGGTCAATTGAAGAAGGATTAACATATCCATGGCTAAAATCCCTTCCAAAGCCGGATAAGATAACTAGCGAAGCATCTCTAGATTTTGCTGGAGGAATAGGAACGAAGGAAGAACCTTTTCTCATTAATACTCCTACCCAATTAGATAATGTAAGATTTTATTTAAGCGGTTTCTACAAGCTAAATTCAGACATAGATTTAGGCAATACACCATTTAATCCAATAGGTACTAAAGCTTTACCATTTAAAGGAGGCTTTGACGGAAACGGCTATAAAATATCGAACTTAAAAATAACAACATCAACTTTAACAGAAGTGGGTTTATTTGGTTCAACTAACCTTGCTGAACTTAAAAACATAACAATAAACAACATAGATATATCGAACACAGGAACTTCAACCAGTTATACAGGAGGATTGTCAGGATATATGACAGGAGGTTCCATATCAAACTGCCATATATTGGGGGGAGCAGGAATTGCAGGAGAATCTCGAGTAGGCGGTTTAGTTGGTGAACAGCGAGACAAAGGGACTATAACATTAAGCAGTACAAACATACCTGTTAAAGGAAGCGGAGATTGGGTTGGTGGCTTAACCGGTTATGTGTCTGATTCAGGAGATATTAGCAAGTCATATGCAATAGGAACCGTAAGTGGTGCAAATTATGTTGGGGGCTTATTTGGGTATTGGAACTCATCGGCGGTTATAAATATAACGGAGTGTTACTCTACTGGCGATGTAACCGCTTCTAATAGAGTTGCTGGTGGTTTGGGTGGTTATATCAACAGTAGGAATACTGTATTTAAAAACTGTTATGCATTAGGAACAATATCTGCAGCCAATGGAGATGTATATGGTTTGGGATATAGTGGCAAATTCGAGAATTGCTATTTTGGTGGTAAAATATTAAACCCTTCAAAATCCACTTCTGTAGGTGGAATAAGTTTTTCTGCTGATGATATTATCATTAATAGTTTTTACGACATCACAAAAAACACTGGAGTGCTGGCGCAAACG
>CAZTAY010000161.1:0-4193 GCA_964611655.1 uncultured Eubacteriales bacterium | reverse complement strand
ATTTAACAAAAACAGTTGTGGAATTTAGCGCATGTTTCTTATTTTGTTCCCTCTTTGCCAATTTCTTTTGGGATTCCAATGGGCATTTCTACCACATAGTCGGCGGATAGATGGAATATATTGTTATCCACCCAGCCCCGAAGATTGCGCTCTAAAATAGTTCCCTTTTGAAACTCTACGGCTTGCATAGCTTCCAGCTCTACAAGGGCCATCTGCTTTGCTTGCTCCTCGGTTAGGGTGATGGGTATCTCCTTCATAAGAACATATTGTTCCCGCAAACGCCCTATGGGCAGCTCCATCCGAAAGAGGGTAAACTGCACATCTGCCCGGTTTACCCGATAGGGTCTGGGGATGCTTCTGGGCCAAAACACCGGCAGCTCGTAGTTCAATAGGGTGAGATAGTTGCGGGTTAGTATCTCCCCGGTTTCTTGGTATTCCACCTGATCCAGGGGAACATCTACCACTAGTGTGTCCTGCACCCGGGCCTGAATATCCGCCAATGCGTGTTTTAGCCGGTTTTGGCCTCGGCGATCCTCCATCACTCCGCTAACGATAATATCCCCGGGCAAAACCGCTTCCCCCTTTTGCACCAGGGGCTGGCCGTCGTACACCTGAAGGCGAATAATCTGTCCTGCCTTGTCCGCCACAATGTTGCAGGGCAGGTTGGGATCCACCATTTCCGGCGGTTTGATGCTCTCGCTTACCTCCACCCGGATAACGCTGCCATCAATATTCAGCGCCAGCCAGGAGAGATCTTGCAGCTCCAGCATGGCCCGCCGCTCGGTATCCCGCACATCAATGCGATGCCGCAGGGTGCCCGGTTTGATCCCCAACTCCTCCAACACCCCGATGATGCTGTCTTCGGTAACCGCTTGGTTGCCGTTTACCTCTATGCGCCAGATAAAGCCGCTCATAGCCAAAAGAAAGGCGGAAAATACCCCCAGCCCCACCAATAGGCCGGAGCGCTTGCGGTATTGCTGCCTGCGAAAGGGGGCGCCCACCTTGTGGGTAACCCGTAGGCGCACACCGGTTTTTTTGGCATGAGCCCGCATTTTTTTGTAGGCAGAAGCGCTGACATACCCCGTATAGGTGTCGCCCCGTTTACGGCCGTCCCATGTGGATATGTGATCCCTGGCAACTAGGTTTAAGAACCGCTCAATAAATTCACCCTGCACTGTAAAACACACATATCCCCGCAGGTAACGAAAAAACCTTAATAAAAACATACTTCTCCCCGTCCCATACTATTTTCAACAACAATAGCCCCCGGCTTATGCAATAAACTCAATGCCGGTGATAAACCCCACCACCACAGCGCTGGTATGGGTCAATACCTTTAGCTGCAAATCCCGACCGGTAAAGCGGATGCTCATATTGCCGGTAGCCAGCTTTATCACAGCTTCATTGTATTCCAAAACACCTTGGCAACCGTCCACCAGAGCCTCCCGGTTTCCCGCCAGCTCTATCTGGGGCACGCCAGACAGCGCAGTGGCCGGTATATCCAACAGCTCGTTCAACCTGGGCTTGGGAGCTGCTTCCACCTGCTGGGCTTTGCGGTTTCGATTCTTTTTTCCAAGCATGGCACTATCCCACCTTTTGATTTGACTCTTGCACACAGTAAGGGACGCTGTATAGAAAGCTGTATATATAAATAGGTATAGTCTCCTTTGGACAGCATCCCTCCATACACAACTATATGCGCTGTGTAGAAAAGTTAGACATGTTTGCACCCGGTCGCATACAATTGGGGACACACCATATACATTAACTAGCAATGTGTATAGGAAAAGGGGAGAAAGCAGCATGAAAAAGGCAGCTATGGGGTTTACACCAATACAAATAGCCACCGCTATGGGAATTGCTATGTTGGGGGTGGGGCTGTTAACCCGGTCGGCTGCGGTGGGGCAGGGGATTCGGGATGGATTGACGGTATGCGGCAAGGTGCTGATACCCTCGCTGTTTCCCTTTATGGTGTTTAGCGGGTTTATCGCCCTTACACACTATTCCTCCATCCTGTCCTGGCCATTGCGCGCAATCACCGCAAAGGTGTATAAGCTGCCGCCGGACTTTGGGGTAGTGGTGCTGCTGAGCCTGATTGGCGGATTCCCGGTGGGAGCCAAAACCATTGGTCTACTGCTGGAACAAAAACGAATAAGCAAAGAAACCGCCCAGAGAATGCTGTGCTTTTGTGTCAATGCAGGGCCATCCTTTTTAATCAGTGCGGTGGGGGCAGGCATGTTTTTTAATCAGCGGCTGGGAATCATCCTGTTTGCAACCCAAACCACCGCCACCTTAGTAATCGGTGCGGTGGCATCCCTGGGGGCCGGTAGCAGCGGGGCAATCACCGGCAAACCCATATCCATGCCGGTGCGGGCTGCATTTGTAACCGCAGTTACCAACGCAGCCTCGGCTATGATCACCATATGCTCCTTTGCCATTTTGTTCTCTGGAATTCTCGCCCTGGTGCGGGAACTGGGGGTGGTGGAGGGGTTGGCATCGGTACTGCCTTTGAGCAGAGAGATCATCAATGCAATCCTGTCGGGGCTTTTTGAGGTGACAGCGGGATGCCTTGCATCTGCCCAAATTGGCGGAGATGCGGCAATCCTTATGGTCAGTGCCTGTGTCTCCTTTTGCAGCTTGTCTATTTTATTTCAAATCATGTCCTGCTTTAAAGACAATTCCCTAAAATTTGGTAGGTTTATTTTGTTGCGGGTGGCCCATGGCTTTCTCTCCGGGGCAATGGCTTTGCCTTTGTATAAGCTGCTCTGCAAAGATCAAGTGGTATGGATCCCCCAAAACCCGCCTTTGATGCATGCGGACAACCGAACATTGGTGATTTCCATTTGCTTGCTGGCCATGTGCAGCATTCTTGTATTGTCTATGGAGAAATATAAAGAATGAAGAATTTTTTAAAGGGAATACCTTGCAAACCCCCGTTTTTTAGGGTAAAATACGCATAAACATATGTTTGACAGGACAACAGAAGTGTTACAATAGAGGAAGTCGAATTATGAAGTTGAACATAACATTAATTCGCAATGGCATGACCAACAGCGGTAAGCAAGGTAAGCTTATCGGGCAATACGATGAAATGCTTCTGGAGGAGGGGGCTTGGGAGATAGAGCGCAAGGCGGCTTCTGGACTATACCCCGCCGCTGAACTGGTGTATACCAGCAAACAGTTATGTTGCAGAGAAACTGCGGGGCTTATCTACCCCAATGTCCCTGTTGTGGTGCTCAATGGTTTGGAAAATGTAAACCTTGGACTGTATACCGGCAAGTATTATCACGAAATCGCAGAGGACAAGCTGTTTAACCAATGGGTAAACGATCGGGCCTTGGGGCCTTTTCCTGGGGGGGAGAGCCCACACCAAGCTACTGCCAGAGGCTTACAGGCTTTTTTTAAAATCAGTGAGGAGATGTTGCATAAGGGAATTGGCGCAGTGAGTATTGTGACACACCGCATTATTATATCGTCTATTCTGCAGCGGTTTCATATTCCAAGAAGCACCTATGCCGATTGGTCGGTTGGGTATGGGGGCGGATATACTATGCAATACGACAACCGCATAATGAGCGCATGTGTAATCAAATCCTTTTGACAAAGGACAATTCTGAAGAAGTACAATCCATTTCTATTCCATTTCTAAAAAACCTGTTGACAGAAGTAGAAATACATGGTATTATAGCAAACGTTGTCGCAAGGCGCCGGGCCGAAAGGTAAGGAGCCAAACAGGAAAAAAGATTTGCAAAAATCGAAAAAACCTGTTGACAACAAACGAAAAACATGGTATTATATCAAACGTTGTCGCTAACAGCTCGGCGCGAAAGCGAAGAGCAAAAACAGGAAAAAAGATTTGAAAAAATTGAAAAAACCTGTTGACAAATAAGGCGAGACATGATATAATAAAATTCCTGTCGCTGAGACACACAAGCGCCGCTATATGCCGCGTTACACAGTCTAAAAGATAGGAAACAGCACCTTGAAAACCGAACAACATTAAGCTATTTAAAAAATAGCCCTTGGAAATTTATTGAAGTTTCTATAAATGCGAACGAAAAGCTAGAGTAAATTCGTGAGTAAGATTGAAACTTAATTAACGATTTGTTTATCCTTCGGGATATATAAATACCAATTAATTAAGAGTTTGATCCTGGCTCAGGACGAACGCTGGCGGCGCGCCTAACACATGC
>CAZTAY010000160.1:0-4280 GCA_964611655.1 uncultured Eubacteriales bacterium | reverse complement strand
CCGAATTTTTACCAACAAATTTGCAATTCAACCATTCAAACGCATATATTTTGCTGTTCTAACTCAAAAAAATCGGGAGGAAGAACAGTATGTCAAATTGTAAAGTCATTGCTATTTCAAATCAAAAAGGCGGAGTCGGTAAAACAGCAACGGCGGTAAATTTAGCCGCAGCACTTACTCGTATGGGTAAGCGTGTGCTTGCTGTAGATTTAGACCCACAAGGCAACCTTACAATGTCATTGGGTTATGAACAGCCGGACGAACTGCCAATCACTATATCTCAACTTTTGCAAGAAACGATAAACAGGCGTTTAAAGCCTACGAATGAAACCTTGTCACAAAACAGAGATTTCATTTTAAAAACAGAGGGCATAAATTTTATTGCTGCCAACATTGAACTTGCAGCTATGGAAAATGTAATGATAAACATTATGAGCCGAGAAAATGTGCTAAAGGATTTTCTTTCAGACTTAAAATCTGATTATGACTACATTATAATTGACTGTCTGCCGTCCTTAAACATTCTCACAGTGAACGCTCTTAACGCCGCTGATGAAGTGATAATCCCTGTTCAGGCCCAATACCTTTCGGCAAAAGGTTTAGAACTTTTGCTACAAACCATATCAATGGTTAAGCGTAATCTAAACCCAAACCTTGATATAGCAGGGGTTTTAATTACAATGCTCGACAGGCGTACCAATTTTCAAAAGGAAGTGGCTGAAATCGTCACTCAAACTTATGGCCAGTTTATAAGGATTTTTGACAGTAAAATCCCTGTTTCGGTTAAGGTGACTGAAACACAATCAAAAGGAAAGAGCATTTTTGAACACGACCCGAAAGGAAAAATAGCCGATAGCTACGCACTTCTTGCAAAGGAGTTGGTTTATAATGGCTGAAAGCGGCTTTAAACTCAAAGCCTTTGAAAACATATTTGCCGTGACCGACCCAAACAACGCAAAAAATGAAACAATATATAATCTGACGATTGATAAACTTCTGCCATTTAAGGAACACCCTTTTAAGCTCTATAGTGGTGAACGGTTTAGCGATATGGTAGACAGTATAAAGGCAAACGGTATACTTGTTCCAATTATCGTGCGCCCGACAGACCAATTCACTTACGAAATTTTATCTGGGCATAATCGTGTTGAGTGTGCAAAAGCGGCAGAACTGCTTAACATTCCGGCTATTGTAAAAGAAAACTTGTCCGATGAAGAAGCCCTGTTAATAGTCACAGAAACTAACTTAATCCAGCGTTCTTTCACAGATTTAAGCCATTCCGAACGTGCGCTCACTCTTTCAATGCACTATGAGGCCATAAAGAAGCAGGGCAAACGGAACGATTTGATTTTTGAGATTGAAAGTATGGTTAAAGGCTGTGATTTAGGCATTTCTGAAACTTGTTCCCCAATGGGGAACAAGTCAAAAATGATGACTGTCATTGGGAAAAATTATGAGCTGTCGAAAAATAGCGTAGCCCGATATTTGAGAATAAACAAATTAACGCCGGATTTTAAAGAAATGCTTGATAACGGCGAAATGCCAATTCGTGCGGGGGTTGATTTATCATATTTGCCCGAAGATGAACTGCACATTGCATATGAAGTTTTGAACGGCGGCAATTATACCGTTGATATGAAAAAAGCCGCTCAACTACGGCAATTATCGGAGAGTAAGCGGCTTACGGCTGAATCTGTCGAGGAAATCTTTGCAGGAAAAATAATTTGCAAAAAACAAAATTCAGCTCCACCAGTGAAAATTAAGCACAAGTCAATTGCCAAGTATTTTTCGCCGGCACAGAAGCCAAAGGAAATTGAAGAAACCATTTTAAAGGCGCTTGAATTTTACTTTAGTCATTCTAAAAATGACAACAATAATAAAATGGAGGTGACTTAACAAATGGACGAAAAACCATATATGACACGCCGGGAAAAGCTTGAATACTTAAAAAGCATAGCCGACATCGTTATAACCGCCGTCAATTCAACCAAAACGGACTGGCGAGAGTTTTTGCAGTTTTACGCAAAATTCTATAAATACAGCATTTCGGAAGCATTGCTTATTTACGCACAGGCCCCGGAGTCCACTGCTTGCGGCGAGCTAAGGCATTGGAATATGGTTGGCCGCCGGGTACATAAAGGCTCTAAAGGGATACCGATATTTGATGAAACCGACCGTAACCAAGCCATTCGATACGTTTTTGACGTTGCAAATACATACGGCGAGGAGAGAGGAATACCTCGGCAATGGACATTACCCGAACAGCATAAAGAAGCTGTGTTACAGGAGCTTCAAAGCCGTTTTTCCGTACCCTCGCCCACCACTGTTTATGACAAAAATTTAAAATGGGCGGTTGAGGAATACGTTAGAGAAAGTACCCTTGATTTTATGCAGGGCATTCAGTATGATTTAGAGGGAAGTTTTTTAGAAGCCCTCGACATTGATAACATCAGAGTGCGCTTTATAAACACCGTTGTAGACAGTGTGGGCTATCTAATTTGCGAGCGCCTTTCCATTGAAAAAGGCTTATATGACAATGACGAATTAGCTTTTGAATTTTTGCACGAATTTAACACCAAAGCCACTATGTCAAGATTAGGTACAGCCATTGGGCAAATCAGCAAGAGCGTATTAACTCTTATAAACGAAACGGTGCGGCGAGAAGAAAACCGCATAAAATCAGAGGAAAGGGCTGTTAATTATGATAGAGAAATTAGCACAGGACGAGAAGTTGCAGAGAGCGATACACGCACTTCAAATGACATCGGAGGAAATAGAAGCGTTGGACGAAACCGAAGAATTGCCGATGGGCAAATACGGCTTGATGACGTTCCATTATCTGAAAGAGGAACACCCGGCACGGTTCACATATCTGACATTGGAGGGGACAATCAAGGACATTTGCCTTCAAGCGGACAAGGAAGCAAGCGAAATGATGGAAACGCTGACAACACAGCTACGCAAGACACACCCACGCCCAACGGGGGATTATCTGGCCACGGTGCAATACGAAACGATGATACGGGACATAGCGGAGGAAACCGTGCTGAAAGAATTGGTATACAAAATTCGTTAGACGATAACCCCGATATAACCACACCAAAAGAGCCGAAAGGCTCTTTTTTTAATGCAGACGATAAAGCACCAAAACATCACAATTTAGCACAAGAAAAGGAGGACACCTCTTTATGGGACAAAAATCTGACCGTGGGGCATACAGGCGAAAACCAAGACAGCGACAGCAGTACAGATATATCCCCAAACAATACAACAGCACCGACAAAGACAAATGCTGCCACCGACATAAACCTTCAAAACTTCCGTATAACCGCCGATAGCGTACTTACTCCCGATGGCCCAAAAGCCAAGTGTTCCGCAAACATTGAAGCCATAAAGGTTTTAAAAGTAATTGAAAGTGAACACCGCTTCGCCACATCAGATGAACAAGTGATTTTATCGCAATATTCCGGGTGGGGCGGCATTCCCCAAGCTTTTGATGAGCGTTACGAAGGTTGGCAAAAGGAATATGCAGAATTAAAAGAATTGCTTTCTCCAAGCGAATACGCTGCCGCCGTGTCATCAACCTTAAACGCACACTACACAAGCCCTGCCGTCATAAACGCCATATATAAAGGGCTTGAACGCATTGGCTTTGAGGGCGGCAACGTACTTGAGCCGTCTATGGGTATTGGTAATTTTTTCGGCGTTATGCCAGAGGAAACAGCAGAAAAATCACGCCTATACGGTGTTGAACTGGATTCCATAACAGGGCGTATTGCAAGACAGCTTTATCCCAATGTAGACATAAAAGTACAGGGTTTTGAAACTACGGATTACCCGGACAACTTTTTTGATGTGGCCGTGGGCAACGTGCCTTTTGGAGATTACAAGCTTAATGATGTGAAATACGATAAGTATAATTTCCTCATACATGACTATTTTTTCTGCAAGACATTGGATAAAGTCCGTCCGGGCGGCGTTATAGCCTTTATAACGTCAAAGGGAACAATGGACAAACAAAACCAATCTGTACGGCGTTTTATTGCAGAAAGAGCGGAGTTATTGGGTGCAATACGGCTTCCCAATGATGCCTTTAAGCAAACCGCAAACACCGAGGTTACAACGGATATTTTGTTTCTCAAAAAACGTGACAGGCTCATTGATGCAACAAACGAACAATGGGTAAACACTCTGCCAAACTTTGAAGGTTTGCCGGTTAATGAGTATTTCATCGACAGACCTTATATGATGTTGGGAAAATTTGTTACTAAGTCCGGCCC
>CAZTAY010000159.1:0-4294 GCA_964611655.1 uncultured Eubacteriales bacterium | reverse complement strand
ACCAGCAATCGGCTGTAGCAAACTTGTTTGTGTAAGACGATTATCAATTGAATTATGCGCCCTGCCACACGAGTGTAGCTATGCGGAGCGAGTGGCGCAGAGCGCATGTTTCGTGTCTGGTTTTGGCCGAAACATATAGCTAATTCAACCAGCAATCGGCTGTAGCAAACTTGTTTGTGTAAGACGATTATCAATTGAATTATGCGCCCTGCCACACGAGTGTAGCGTAGCGGAACGAGTGGCGCAGAGCGCTTTTGGGTTTTATTTAAACCAAAACAGCTATAGATGTTTATTACTGGAAAACACATTTGAAATTGGGTGAGAATTATGAATCATGCTACGTAAGTATAGTTAATGGTATGGTCAAAAAAAGTATAAAAACAAGCCCCCAAGTTATAAACAAGTGGCTACAGTACTTGGTATTACCCTATTTTTCTTATTGAAAATTTACTGTTTAATAGTAACTATTATTCTCATTTTGTTGGTTTTTTCTTAGGTTTTGGTATGGGGGTAGCTTGCTCTAATAGCAAAACAATTTCGCAGCTTATATCTGAATCCTCAATATCCAAAACATAATGTTCTTTTGCACCATTGTATGGATAGCCACTTTCGGCATCAGCCATTTTTTCAGAAATGCATTCCAGCTTTTTTACAAATACAGTGTTGTCGCAAACCAAAAGAATAGGTTTTTCATTAATATAAACCATATATTCCCCAAACATTTTTTTATAACGAATTTCACCTATTCCTCGGATTTGTTCGCAGACATACTCTATGTATTCCATAGATGTGGCCATTATTGATTATCCCTCCACGCTTTGCATTGTTCGATGCGTTTTCCGTTATCGCCCTGTTCTTTATCATAAGCAAACTGATTCAGTAAATTACAAGGGAAATCGTTACATTTTCCACAGTGCTCGTGTCCTTTATTTTCACAGCAAGTTTTTACAGGACAACTGTCACCCCAAAACGGCTTCTCAATATTTACGCACCCTTTGCAATTCACCTGCTCCTTATACCCACACTCATTACATAAAATCCCACATCTTGACTGTATCATACAGTACCTCCCGTTTTTATACAATATAGCATTTAAAACAAGACAACTGTATGTCACATTATAAATATTGTTATAAAGTTTTTTATAACCTCGCCAAGTATAATTACTTTTATTATCAGCAAACAAACACCAGTTACAAAATAAGTAGTCCTAATTTGGCAACTGCCCATGGTAAGACTAAACGCTTTTCACTAAAGAAGCCGCCAAAATTTCACAAGGCGACTCCTGCACTCAAGTTTATATTATATGTGAATTTACTCCTTATTTGGCGAAGTTAAAGTCTAATATCTGCTTCTATTTATTACTAAATCCTTCTTTTGTTATAATGCCTTTTGAACTTAATTATTCTAATGCCTTATAATTCTTCAATTCAAGCGACAGAGCATTTGAAATAGCTGCGATATTCTTTCTGTTTTTACCCATATCCATCGCTCCACCAAACATTACACCCGTTTTTGGCGTAGAAAGAATAGAAACAGTTGCTCCTGTGGGATGGGACTTTTCGATATTTACAGTGATATTTTCCCCCCAAGAAAACAAACTAACACCTGCTTTCAGATAAATAGTTTTAAGCATCTCATCAATTTTGTCGATTTTAAATCCATCAAGACTATTTATTGCCTTTTTCAGTGCATCAAAGGTATCTTCTACCGAAAATGAAACTTGAAATGATTGAGTATGGTCGACTAATCCCATTAATAATTCCTCCTAAACTTATTTCTACTGACTTTTTGCTATGTACGCCAAATATATTTTCAATCTCTTGAACAGGATACCACAAGCTTTATTTTAAACACAATTGTGATTTAAAAAGCTTAGTGCTAGGGTGTGTTTGTTAAATGAAGCTTGAACAAAAACTGCAGTTTATCAGTTGCCTAACCGCTGGTTATGTCTGCGAATTTTTTTCTTCTGGGAAAAACATCTCCATTTTTGTGGTTTTATATTTACCAAACACGTTCTAGCTTGAGATGCCTGTCAAGTTAGGAGTAATCTACAAGTTTATATCGGCAAAATTCCACTTTTTGTCTATATTATGTGCAAATTCATTTATAAATTTTAATAAGATTTGAGCCATAACTATTCTTTTTGTTTGCGTTCATATGGAGCAATGTTATCTGTAAGTCCAACCAAGTAATCTACACTTGTATTATAGAATTTAGCTAGTTTTATAACAACATCAATGGGATAATTCAGTATACCAGTTTCATATTGTGAATATGTATTTTGCTTTATGTGTAAAAATTCTGCTATTTGCCTTTGTGTTAAATCCTTATCAATACGAAAATTTCTTATTCTTTCAAATTTCAAAATTTCCTTTTTCATCTTAATCACCCAATTACATTATAAAAATCTTAAAATGAGATATTTGCTTTTATCTTATTTTAAGATAAAATGTATTGTGAGGTAATTGTAATGGAATTATACAAATAAATATTAACAAGGATTCTAACTAAGGAAGAAGTTCATATTATTTTTCCATGCTTAAAAATAGACCCAGTAGAAATATTGAACTTTGAATGTTATAAGACTCTAAATACGATCAAGGCTATCATAAAAAGATGATAGCCTTGAATGTGATGAATGCTTTTTTAAAATCGAAAAAATTATTTGTATTTTTGAAGAATTAGGTAGTGACTGTGGAAACCGCCATGATTTTTCTTGATATGGTCATCTTTAAAAATTATAATAATTTATTTCTACAAAAATAAAAAGCCGTCACTTAATTTTGACGACTTCTTGTCTAAAAGATATTTTCGTTAGCCCCTGTTTTGGTTATTAGTTTACTTATAAACTACAATCTAAAGTCCTGCAAAAACCGGCAGACTTTAAGGCTGTCAACACTTTCTCATGGACGTTTTCCAAAAAGTCTTTCTCATAGAAATGCTGCACACACAGCATTTCGTTTGAAATTCTTTGTTTCTTACTTTTATGAAAGAAGTGGGGGCAGGGGCAAAGCTCCGAGGTTTATCCTTGTTTCTCACATATATTTCTTCATATGCTTAAGAGCACTTTTTTCAAGTCTTGAAACTTGTGCTTGACTGATGGATATTTCTTCAGCCACTTCCATTTGTGTCTTACCCTCAAAAAATCTAAGTGTAAGAATATGTTTTTCTCTTTCGTTAAGTCTTTTCATTGCTTCTTTTAGGTTAATGTTTTCCAGCCAAAACTCGTCCCTATTTTTTTCGTCTCTTAATTGATCCATAATATAAATAGCGTCTGTTCCGTCGTTATAAACAGGCTCAAACAAGGAAATAGGATCTTGGATTGCATCAAGGGCTAATACTACGTCCTCTTTCGGAAGCTCCAGTTCTTTTGCAATTTGTTCTATGGTAGGTTCTTTTTGGTTCTTGCTGGTAAGGCGTTCTTTAACTTGAAGAGCTTTATAGGCTGTATCCCTTAAAGAACGACTGACCCTGATTGCGTTGTTGTCTCTTAGATATCTACGTATCTCACCTATGATCATAGGAACGGCATATGTTGAGAATTTAACATTTTGTGTTATGTCAAAATTATCAATTGCTTTAATAAGGCCTATACAGCCCACTTGAAACAAATCGTCTGCATTCTCGCCCCTGTTATTGAATCTTTGTATAATACTAAGCACAAGCCTAAGATTACCGTAGATATACTCCTGTCTGGCTTCGTCACTGCCTTCCAGAATTTTGTCAAATAAAATTTTCTTTTGTTCATTATTCAAAATCGGTAACTTTGCAGTATTGACACCACAGATTTCAACTTTATTAACAAACAAAGCAATCCCCTCCGGTTCCAAAAGAGTTCCTTATTGCATTGTTTTTTCCAAAAATGCTAAAAGGTTACTGCTATAATGGTTTACCGAAGCCTTGATTAATATACGCCAAAAATATTTCTATTTATTTCTTTTTTTTGACGGCAATTCCCATGTTTTAATATTATTATAGCTAATTCAATTTAAAATCCGCTGAAGAATATTTGTTTGTGTAAGACTATTTTCAACTCAATTAAGTGCACTGACGCACGAGTGGTGTGAAGCGGAATGAGTGGCGCATGGCACGTGTTTCGGTTTGTTTTAGGTCGAACAGCTATAGCTAATTCAATTGAAATATCTAATGTATAAGACGATTTTAAATTCAATTAAGCGCCCTGATGCACAAGTTTAGCGGAGCGGAACGAGCTGGCATAGCGCTTGTTTCGGGTTGTTTAGGTTGAAACGGCTATAGCTAATTCAATTTAAATATCTACTGTATAAGTCGA
>CAZTAY010000158.1:0-4330 GCA_964611655.1 uncultured Eubacteriales bacterium | reverse complement strand
ACAAGAAAAGTTTTCGGGAACACCTACGGCAAATTAATGCCTTCCACTGTTGCCACCTTCTGCGTTTACATTGTTGTTGGGCTTTGGCACGGTGCAAGCTGGAAATATATTGCGTTTGGTTTGTTTAACGGTTTTATAATAACATTATCCCTATATCTTGAACCTACTTTCAAAAATATAAGAGATAAATTTAATCTATCAGGAGACAAGAGATTTTGGAATGTATTCTGTGTTCTTAGAACATTGATGATAGTGTGCCTAGCCAGATATTTTACAAGAGCGGACACTTTTATGGATGCTGTTAGAATGTTAAAAAGAACCTTTACAAGCTTCCGCGTTAATGAGCTTTTTAACGGGGAGTTGCTTAAGCTTGAACCCTCTGACTACACTTACATAATTCTTATTATAGGAGTTATAGTACTGTTTATAATTGATTATTTAAGAGAAAAAGGTGTTAATATTTCTGAATACCTTTCTAAAAAGAATGCTTTTGTTCAGGTCATGGCAATACTCATCCCTCTTGCTGTAATAGTATTCTTTGGAATTTATGCTCAAGGGTATATTGCCAGTCAATTTATTTATGCTCAATTTTAGAACCGGAGGTTAACATGAGTGCAAAAAAATGGCTTCTAGCCTTTTTTCTATCCCTCCTTATTGTTTTATTGTCAATTGTGTCTTTAAACACCATTGTAGATCCCTTTGGTGTATTTGGTGATGGTTTTTATAACTGGTATGCATTTAATTACACTGAAAACCCAAAAGTCGCTAAAGTTGCTTGGCTTGATGATAATTACCAGAAGTTTAATGCATATATAATCGGCTCATCAGGCTCAAGCGCGTTTTCGCCTGCTAAGCTTAATGATTACACAGGACTTAATTTCTACAATCTCTTTATTTATGGCGCTGATATGTACAATACGGAAAAAATGGTGGATTACGCTGTAGCCAATTATGAAGTTAAGCATATTGTACTTAATTTAGGTGTTGTAAATGCGGCTGTTTATAACTTGCCAAAGGATAATGAAACAAACTACCTTCACACAAATGTGGAAAAGGATAATAAAACGTTGTTTTACCTTAAATATTTGTTTGCAAACCCTGGTTATGCATTTTATAAGATACAGTCAGCTATGAATGATACATATTTGCAGCAGGGTTTTGATTCATTTATTGCAGAGACAGGCTGTTATGATAAAAGCATAAGGGATATTGAACGTATTGGCAGCTTAGATGATTATTTAATTGAACGTCCTGTGTTTAGTGAACCAATAACAAAAAATCCAAGTCTGCCACATATTGAGGAATGTATAAAAAGTCTATCCAATATTAAGGAGTTATGCGATTCAAAAGGCATTGAACTTACAGTTATTATGCCTCCAATATACGCTCCTGAAGCACTTAACTATAACAAAGAAGATATCGCAAAACTTTGGAAACGCATTGCAGAAGTCACTGATTTTTGGGATTTCACCTACAGTTCACTTAGCTATGACCCAAGATATTTTTATGACGAAACCCATTGCAGAAATATTGTAGGAGACATGATGCTTGCAAAGATATTTAATGATACAAGCATTTATATTCCCGAGGACTTTGGTGTGTATGTGAATCAACGCAATGCAGAAGAAGTTGCTATGGGATTTGCAAATGAAAACTATATAAGCAAAGTGGAACACGAGAAAAAGCTTCCCATTCTAATGTACCATCATTTTGATGAAAAAGGGGACGGCAAATCTATTTGTTCTTATAAAGCTTTTGAAAGCCATATGAAGGCACTTTCAGAAAACGGATATACAGCTGTTTCTTTTGATGAGCTTATTGCGTATGTGTACCAAGGCAAGCCTCTTCCTGAAAAACCAGTTATGATTACCTTTGACGACGGTTACCAAAGCAATTATGACTTTGCTTATCCAATACTGAAAAAATATAATTTAAAAGGAACAATTTTTGTGATAGGGGTTTCTGTGGGTAAAGATACTTATAAATATACCGGTGAACCCATGTTTGCGCATTTTGGAGAAAAGGAAATAAGGGAATTGTCTGACAGTGGGGTGATTTCGATTCAGAGTCATTCCTTTGACATGCATCAGTCAGAAAAATATGATAAAGACGGATTTCGTGCAGGGGTGCTTCAAAAAGCTGATGAAACTGAACTGGATTATATTAAAAATCTAAAGAACGATTTTTTAAAGTCAAAAAAACAAATTGAATTAAGGACAGGCAAACCTGCCCAGGTTTTTGCTTATCCCAACGGCCTTTACAGCAATCTGTCGGAAGTTATTTTAAAAGAGTTGGGTGTTAAGGTAACCCTTAGTACAGATTCAGGAATCAACACTGTTGTTAAGGGGCTTCCTCAAACCCTTCAGGCTTTAAAAAGATATAGCATTTCTGATAGGTACACCGATGCTGATGTTATTAGATTACTTGAAGATTAACTGAAAGCCAGAATTAGAAAATATTCTATATAATTAAAAATTAAAAACTAATTAAATCATCCATCCACCAGTTGTAACATTAAAAAAATATGCAATTACAAGAGGGCTAGTAAATGAATCCTGTAATCAAAACTATTAAGATTAATTCGTTTTTTGGGCTTCTTATTTCCATCAGCCTTTTTAGTAGCTTATTAATATTTAAAAACATAGCAATTTCATCAAACATTTTTAGATTTCTATACTGCGCAAATATATTTTTTATAATAACTTGTATTGTAGATGGATATACTTCATTTTTTGAAATTAATGGTTTAGATAAGATAAAATTTAAAAAAGTTTTCTTAAATTCAATTATTCTAGGGCCAATATGCACTTTTTTTACATTTTTTTTGATTTATATACAAAACAATCTGAATATTATAATATATTTAGGTGTATATTTTCTTACTTTAAGTATATTTTTTTTAATAAATATACTCGTATGCATTGATATGCAAAATTAAAATTTTTCCCTTACTTTTTTAAAAGAAATAAGCAAAGAATTTTAACAAAAATACCGTAAATGCGCATTTATTACATAAAAAAGTTCCCCAATGACTTTTATCGATAGCCTAAAACCTCCCGGCCTTTTAAGCAGGCAAGGAGGTTTTTATTAAATCATCAATCCGTTCACCTTTAATGGTGTCAAATACAAGCAGTTCTTTAGCTATTGCATTTAAAGAGCTTTTATTTTCTAAAAGTAATTTCCTAACCTTATGGTATATTTCATGCATCATTGACTTGGTTTCTTCATAAACCAAATTTATGTCCTTGCCTAGTATCTCTTGGTTAACGAATCCAAATTTTTCGTTCATGCCATATTTCATTATGTAATCTTTTAAAATGCTGGTTGCTTTCTCAATGTCATTTGCAGCTCCTGTGGTCACCTCATCATCCCCGAATATAATCTCCTCTGCTGCTCTTCCGGCTAAATAAATTGCAACTTGATTTCTAATTTCTGATTTTGAATAGAAGTTCTTGTCAGGTGGTACGCTTAAGCTAAATCCCCCTGCCCCTTTTACGGATGGAATAATTGTTGCTTTTATAAAAGTATTTTCGGGGGTTAACAACCTGCTTGTTAAAGCATGACCTGCTTCATGAAATGCAACTATATTTCTTTCTTTCTCAGAAATGCTATTTCTGTTCTTTTTTTCTGCGCCAGCAAGCACAGTATTATATGCCTTTTCAATGTCTTCATGCTCAATATACTTGGTTCTCCTTCTTGCTGCGTTGATTGCCGATTCGTTTAAGAGGTTTTCGATCATTGCCCCGCTAAAATACACCGTTTGCTTTGCAATCTCGTTTAAATCAACTCTTTTAGATATAGGTTTATTATCTGCGTGAAGTTCTAAAATCTTAAGCCTTGCTTCATAATCGGGAAGCCTTATTTCTTCCTGCCTGTCAAAACGTCCGGGACGCAACAGCGCATCATCTAATAGTTCCAGTCTGTTGGTGGCTGCAATAACAATTATTCCGTCCTTGTCCCTAAAGCCTGACATTTCTGATAGCAATGCATTTAATGTTTGATCACGTTCATCATTTCCGCTTAAATTTTGAGGGCTTCTTTTTTTGCCCACCGCATCAATTTCGTCAATAAAAATAACTGCTTTTTGAGATTCTCTTGCGCTTTCAAATAATTTACGAACCCTTGCAGCTCCCACACCGACATACATTTGAACAAAGTCAGAACCTGTAACTGAATAAAAAGGAACTCCAGCTTCGCCTGCAAGAGCTTTTGCCATTAAAGTTTTACCTGTTCCGGGAGGGCCATAGAAAATGATTCCTCGCGGTATTCTTGCGCCGTAGTTTCCGTAATGAGTTGGATTTTTAATAAAATCAACTAATTCTTTTAAGCT
>CAZTAY010000157.1:0-4371 GCA_964611655.1 uncultured Eubacteriales bacterium | reverse complement strand
TATGGCCAAAAACAATGAAAGAGCTTGAGAAACGGGGATGCCAGTGCCGAATAATTTAAGTTGGTCTGTCCTCAAGGATTCAATCCAAAAACGGCCGATTCCATAGGATAAGAAATATAGACAAACTATTTCGCCCTCGAATTTCTTGTGCTTTCTGTAAAGGCTTATGAGAATCAGGGATATAATGTTCCAAATGCACTCGTATAAAAATGTGGGGTGGACTTGTATGTACTTTATTCCCTCTATAAATACAGGATTATCAAGCATTTTTTGAGTTATGTCCCTAGAATTTACGTTGGAGACTTTGAGCTGCATTGCAAATAGAGAATCGGTGTATTCTCCGAATGCCTCCATGTTGAAAAAGTTCCCCCAGCGGCCAATAGCCTGACCTACGAAAAGGCCGCAAACTCCGGTGTCCATGAAGGTTACAAAGCTATATTTTTTTATTTTATTATATACAAAAGCAGATGAGACTGCCCCAATAATCCCGCCATAAATGGCCAAACCGCCGTCCTTTACTGCGAAAATTTTTAATAAATTATCGCTGAACTGATCCCATGAAAAAATCACGTAATAAAGTCTTGCGCCAATAAGGGCGAATATTACACCGAAAATCAAATAATTCGTATAAATATCCGTATCCTGATTAGTCTTTTTAGCCTGTAAGATGGCATGATAATAACCGGCAAAAATCCCAATGGCTATAATAATGCCATAAAAATAACAGTCAATCCCGAAAATGGAGAAGGCGATTCTGTTAATGGATTGAAAAGCTATACCCAAATGGGGGAAAATAATATCGGGAGCCATAAATTTCACTCTTTTCTGTTAGATTTTCTTTACCACTGAAAGGGCAAAGCGTTCCTCGTTAAAATGCTCTATCAATCTGTTATGAATTTGCTCTGCGGTTACGTTATTGTAGTGGTCAAAAACTTGTAATATATCAGTATCCATGGGGAAATATTGGGCAGAAGAAATAGCTATTGCATCGATTGAATTGAATCTCCTCATGAACTGCCCCATATGTTTTTTCTTGATTAAATCGATTCTTTTGTCAGAAAGCTCTCCGTTTTTTGCTTTATGAACAGTTGAAAGTACTTTTTCGGCAACTTTTTCTGGGTTATTGGAGCGTCCTGACAAAATTGAAAGGCAGTCTCTTTGGCTTCCTAAAAAATCAGACCCAAAATAATTATCAAGATTCCCTTCCTTATATAATGCAGTGAAAAATTCAGAGCTTTCACCGAACAAAATATCCAGAAGAAGTTTTATTTCCATCTCAGTCTCGTATGAAACATTTTTGGATACGTCCTTAAATCCTACAGCGAAAAGGGGCATGGACACGTCCATATTAACATAGCTTTGTGATTTATTTATGTTAGTTTTCTCATTGACGAAAAGCTTTCTTGTATTGGTGGATTTTTTTTCATGCTTTTTAGCAATTTCGTAAATTTCGCTTTTTGAGAAATCCCCCACGCATATTAACGCCATATTATCAGGAATATAGAAGGCTTTATGACAGGTATATAGGACAGACTCGTCAACTTTTGATATAGAATCCCAACTGCCCGCAATATTTTTCTTTATGGGGCTGTCTACATAAAGGCAATCAAGAAGATTCAATAAAACCCGGTTTCCTGGATCGTCCTCATACATGCTTATTTCCTGCTGAATTATACCCATTTCCTTTCTAACGTTTTCCTCAGTAAAATACGGTTCATAAACTAAATTAAACAGGGCATCAAGGCATGTGTAAAAATTATCTATAGAGCTAAAATAGTACCCAGTGGCTGTATGGCTCGTAAAGGCGTTAACTTCTCCGCCAAGTGCATTAAAAGAAAGAAGCGCGTTATAATCAGGTTTTTCAAACATTTTGTGCTCAAGAAAATGGGCGCATCCATCCGGCAGCACTATGGTTTCATCATCAGATCCTCTTATAAAGCTATCGTTAACAGAGCCGAAATTCACAACAAGTACAGCCTGTTTTTCTATGAAGTCACTCTTTGGAATTATATAACATTTTAAACCGTCGGGCAATGTTTTAATATATAATTTTTCATTTATTATTTCACTGGTTTTTATTTCCTCCATTATCCTGCCTCCCAAGGGAATATATTGTATCTATCTTTAACAACTTTGCCGCAGACTTGCATTGTTCTAAGGTAATTGACGAGATTTCTGCTATGACTTCATCTATTGAGCGGCTGTCACCTGCCGTCTTTTGAGATAAATAAAAGTCTAGCATTATGCCTGGATAATCTCCGGCTTTTTTTATTTTTCTTATTAAACTCTCTCTTGACAATTTGAATTCCTTTTCACTAATATCGCCTGAGATAAGGGCGTTTATCTGCTTTCTTATCTCTCTTAGAGCTGTTTCCTTGCTCTCAGATTGAACGCCGGACTGTATAAGCAAAATGGAAGGGTTTCGATAATATGCCGAATTTATATAATAGCAAAGGCTTCCCTTTTCCCTGATGTTTAAAAAGAGCTTAGATTCCGTAAATCCTCCTAATATCTCACTGCATAAAAGCAACACATAATACTGAGGCCCGGACAATATTTTTTCGCATACTAACCCGATACAAAGCCTGTTTTGAGCCGAATCGGCATACTCATCTATATTTTTTTCTTTAACAAATTTTATAGGCGTGGGCGATTCGGTTACTAATTCTCTTGGCTTTAAGAAAAATTTATCCCTAATAATTTTTTCCAGATTTTCCTGATTAGTATCTCCAACGGCAAAAAAATCAATATTTGAATTATTAATTATATTGATATAATGCTCATAGAGATGCTTAGGCTCTATTTCGTCTACATACTCTAAATAGCCGTCTGCATATACTCCGAAAGGCGCGTCTTTACACATTTCCTCAATGCACCTTAATTTTGCAAATTCCCTTTTATCATTTTTTCGCGCTTCTATATCAAGCTTCAAACGCTTTTTTTCTTCATCAACATAATCTCCAGAAAAACCGCCCGAAACAACAAGCGGGTTCATTGACATTTCATACAAAAAATCTATGCCCTCAGAAATTAGAGAAGAATCGTCGCAAACTTCTAAAAAAAACTGAATAATCTGTTCGTTCCCTTTTTTAACAATTCCGCAATCAAAGATTGCCCCATACATTTCTTCCGTCTTTTCCGAAATCTTGGTGATATTTTCATATTTCTTTGAGCCCCGCAATAAAACCTTTGGTATCAACGCATTTTTGGTGACTTCTTCTTTTCTCAGCGGTCTTTTTATAAGCATAACCAATGTAAGGGTTTTGAATTTATCAGTTTTGAGGAAATTAAAGCTTACACCAGGTTCAATTAAGGATGAATACATACAAATCCCCTTTTTATATTTTATACTATTATTTCCATTCTTTCCGGGAAATTAAGGGTTTATTCAGAAAAACTCATAACAAAAAAAGAAGCCCGAAAAGGCTTCTCATAAAAAGTTATGTAATTTTATACGATTAATGCGGGATTATTAATCCTCATTTTATTTTCGTTCTGACTTTTTAGCACAAACATTTGATACTGCTGCAAAATTTGATTCTTTTTAAGTTCAGTAACTTCCCTTGCCATATCAGCGTCGGCTATTGAGCTTTTAGCGGCGGCAAGATTAATAGAAGCTGTTGAATTAAAGGCAACGGTGTAGTCAAAGGTGTTTTGCATAGCTCCGATTTTTGACATACTGGAACTTACTTTTTCGATTGCATTATCAATCTGGCTGATGTCAAAGTTACCGGTAAGGTCGAAATTCTCAATTCCAAGGGCAGAAAGAGTTGCGTTATCTATTGTGATTTTCATGCCTGTCCCGTTGGGGTTTGACGCAGTGTTCATATCGGCAAAGCTTCCGTCAAGCAATTTAATCCTGTTAAATTCCGTATAGTCTGAGGAATTTTTTATATGATCTTTAATCTGATCAACCTCGTTCTGGAGGAGGGCCTTGTCCTCATTTGTTAAAATTCCGCTGGAGGCTTGAATTGCAAGCTCCCGAATCCTTTGTAAGCCGTCGTTAATGGTTGACAAACCTCCCTCGGCAGTTCTAGTAAGATTCTTCATGTCAAGGGTGTTATCAATGCCTTTGTCGAATCCGTTTATCTGAGCCTGGAGTTTTTCAGCTATGGCAAGACCGGCGGCATTGTCAGCGGCAGAATTAATCTTTTTCCCGGAGGTCAGTCTTTGGTAGTTTTGGTTAATTTTGTTGGTTGCAGAAATGTTACTGATTGGACTAATAGCCATAATATCACCTCATTTATGGTTTCAAGGCCTACAGGATAATTACAAATCGGTCACAAATTCAATTTATTATATAACAATTTTATTGATTTGTAAAGCAAAATCTTTCTCCGTAAAAAATTTATTATAAATCATGACAATGCC
>CAZTAY010000156.1:0-4466 GCA_964611655.1 uncultured Eubacteriales bacterium | reverse complement strand
TATATAGATACTTTGGTAAGAATGGAGATTGATTATTCTTTTAAAAAGCCGTCCGGCTAAAATTGGGCGGCTTTTTTAGGTGCAAATAACAAGCCGTACTATAGAAAAAATGCCTAGATTAGGAGTTGTGGGGCGTTAGGATGAAACGACCAAAACTCATCAACTTAGGATAGATTTTCTAGTTAGCAAATACTAAGTGCAAATTTTCCATAGATTTGAACTATAAAATTTTCATCTTATATTGAAAGGGTTTCAAGCACCAAATTATTTCTAATCTTAAATTCTCTTGTTCTCCTGGATAAAAGTCCACTTAGTAGCAAGAGCATCAAAAAATTCATTTAATTCATCATGTTTACATCAAACCAAGAATTTTTAATTTTTTGAGTTGTTTTCTTGCTAAATCTACTGAATATTTATTACAGAACCTGAGTCCTCTATTTATCAACAGTATTCACAAAGAAACTACTGAGATGGTTGCAAAACAAAGTTGGTAAGGATGAAGAGCTACATATTCCCAAGTTGGTGCCAAAATATGAAGGTTATTTCAGATTCTGACTTCTTAAAACCTCAAACTTGCTGTTGGTTATTACAGGCTTTTCTCAAATTCATCTGAAGGCATTGGTTTTGCGTAATAGTAGCCTTGCACGATATCACACCCCACCTCTTTTAGGAAGTTTACATGTTCTTTTGTTTCAACGCCCTCCGCAACGGTTTGGATACCAAGTTTTTTCGCCATCAGCATAACGCTTTCAATTACAGCCGTTGCCCTTGTCTTGTTCATATCGTCTGTAAAAAAGCTACGGTCTATCTTCACAACATCAACAGGCAGATTTTTCAAAAGTCCGAGGGAAGAGTAGCCGGACCCAAAGTCATCCATAGAAAGGGTAAAGCCTGCTTCATGCAAATCATTTAGAAGCTTCTTAAGCAGCTCCTCATTGTCAAAAATAACTGACTCCGTAAGCTCAATTTCAATATGCTTTCGTGGTATATTATAACGGCTTGTGATTTCAAGAAGCACTTCAGCAAACTTATCATTTAAAAGATGCAACCTAGAAAAATTTACAGAAACTGTAACGACACGCAGTCCCTCTGCTAACCGTCTTTTAATCATTGCGCAAACATGTTCAAACATATATAAATCCAGTTTAGTAACAAAGCCGTTTCGTTCAAACAGCGGAATGAACTCCCCGGGTGGAATGAGACGACCGTCTGATTCCTGCCAGCGCACCAATGCTTCTGCACCAACGATTTTTTCTGTATCCAAGCTGTATTTCGGCTGTAAATAAACCTTAAATTCCTGATTTCTAAGGGCTGCCTCCATCTTGTTTTGTATTTCGGTTTCCTTAAGAACACGCTGCTTAAAGACGTCATCGTAATTACAGGTTTTATTATTTTTTTGTGTTTTAGCAATACGATGTGCTATATTAGCTTTTTCTATAGCACTGTTAATGTCAGTCTCGCCCTTGTCAAGATAATAACGACCATATCGAAACTCTATCCGATGATTTCCGAGTAAATCTCTAATTTGCTCGTTAAACGCTTTTTCAAACATCTCAGTGCGCTTGTCGCCTTCATCAATATTTTCGCCTGCCAAATCGAGTAATATAAACTCATCTGAATTTACTCTGGCCACAGCACCGATTGTTAGGCCATTTTCTTCCCTAACCCTTTGAATGAAGTTACCGACGGCTTGAACAACTATATCACCAATTTCAAATCCAAACATTTCGTTTACAATTTTAAAGTTAAGTATATCTATTTTGACTACAACAAAGTTTAAATTTGTATATTGTTTTAAGGTTTCTTCCCCTGCTATTTTAAACTTATTAATATTATAAAGTCCTGTTAAGCTGTCGTAGTATGCCATATCAGATAGCATTTCATTTGCTATTTTTAGTGCCAGTTTACTCTGCTCATGCCTACCAAGCATCCGGTTAATCGCGCCCTGCAATGCAGTAAATTCCTTACTACTTTTGTAGTGATTGCCCATAACAGATATGGTATCATCATTGACGGCTTCTAAATCTCCGCTGATTTTTCGAATGGGCTTTAGAACAAAGAGGTCAAGTAGGAAATAAAGGACGAAAACCAGCATGAATATACCAAATACAATCATGGTGCTTGTAATGAGGGCATACCGAACCCCGTCATTGTAAAGGGTACGCGATTTTTCCACTCCAATAACAATACTTTCGTCTCCAAAAAAGTCGGCCGTTTTAGTGTAAGCATATATGGTATCACGATTAGTTACATATGCAGTCTCATCTTCAAATTTTAGATTCAAGCTCTTAATTTCAGGGCTGTTAATACTAGATAAGGTAAAGCGCATATTTTCGTTACTTGTTATGCGGTTTATTTGCTCTTCATTGTATATTCTGCCAAAAGTGTATGTACCTACGACATCAGAGGTTTCATCAGAAGTCAGAACAGGAAGAACGGCTATATAATAGCAGACACCGTTCACAAAGAAAAAGCCTTCCTTTCCGATTGTCTTTTGAAAGCTATAATCATGCTGTTCCTGAAATTCTGGCAATTCATCAGCCAGAATAGGAGTTAAAAAATCTAACAGTCCTTCAGGTTCCTGAATATCTTCTTCTTTTACAAAGTCAAAAAATCTTTTAAAGATAATATTGTTCTGTAAGTCATTTATTATTATGAAATTAAATTTGTGCAACAAAAATGGATAATCGGTTAAAATATCTTCGGGGAAATCGGGGTTTCCACCTAATACATATTGATATGTTTCGTCCCAGCTTGACCAATCTCTTGTAATTGCAGATGCATTTTCGACAGATGCATTCAAAATAGCTTTTGCAATTCTACCGTCCTGCTCTGATGTATCAAACTCATTTTGCACAAGTAGCTTGAACATATTATTTGAGAACATGAAAATAAAAGCCACCAAAATGAGTAGCATAATAAAACCAACAATGGCAAAGGTTTTTGTCTTTATTGAGTATAGCTTTTTCACTTGGGGCCTCCTATAAAAAGGAATATCAAATACACAGGTTTATCAAGCTCTTAAGTAATAAATTATCATATCTATGCACTGTCTTAGATCCTTTATAGTCGATTCTACGTTCTCGAATTTTTCGCCGAATAGCGCTATTCGTTGAGCCACACCAAGAAAATTATATGAAGCCGAGCGATATAATCTTTCCTCATCAATATCGTTACGGATAGTACCATCTGCTTTGCCTTTATTAATTGCATTAAGAAAATACGGCTTAATTAAGATCAGTTTTTTATGTAACATACCTTGTTCGAAGGTTACGTTAGTCTCATTAGACATATATTGTGTCAATTCATAAACGTATACATAGTATTCCTTATGTTTTTCGCAAAGTTTAACATATATCTCAAGACATTGCTGAACTTGCTCTAATCCGGTCTTCCCTAGAAAGTCACTTTCCATTAATTTTGATTCTAACGCATCGATAAATTTTTTCCACATAAGCTCTGCCGTTTTAAATACAATACCTGATTTTGAGCCGAAATATCGGTAGAGAGTAGTGACACTTACTCGGCAAGAATGTGCAATGTTTGTAAGAGATGTTTTTTCAATGCTGTGCTCTAAAAAGTGAACTAGAGATTTTTCTATTATATGCGCTTTCGTTTCTTCAATTTTATATTCAATAAGTGACATAATGATTCTCCTTTGTTATTCTGATTAACAAATGGTAATCTGATTATTATTTTAGGACAAAAAAATCTATCCCGTGTCACTCCTAATAGCTCATCCATATCTGTCAATCAAAGTCTAAATGCATATATTAATGTAAGTTAAGCGTTAGCAATACGATTTGCTGCAAACGGGGAAATTCTATTATATTCTCACGGTTTGATGCTAATGACGTGAAGAATACCTTGTATTCAAGCAGCTTTGTGGCTTGTTAGATTTCCTTGAACACCTATTATATTATGTAACTGTAACACCTTATTTATTGTTTGTCAATGTTTAGCAAACTACCGTTTACAACTATTTTTACGTATTTTAGAATGTTTTTCCAAAGGCCAAGATATGATGTTAGTTTGAAAATACTCAAGGATATTCTTTTTTTGCGCTAAAATCTCAAGCTAGGCAATATTGTAAATAAACTTTTTCTTCCCACAACTTTCAGTTTAAATAGTTGCAAAAACCATGATTGCTATATTTTCTAATAATTTTGTTTTTCTACTTTGTTGCTTTAGAACTGAAAATTCCACTTTTTATTCGTTTATGGTGGAGTTTGCAATACTAAATATTGACATAAGTGGGATGTATGATTTATAATTATACAGAAAGTTATAAAATTATTAGTATTTCTTAGTTATTATATTGCTTATTTCGACATCATAGTTTTTGTTCTGACATAATTAAAGTATAATTATTATTAAGGAGGCAAAAATATGATGATATATTGTATTTTTTTTCAAGGTGATTAATTTTTGATCGCCTTTTTGTGTGGAAAAATATTAGAAAGTCA
>CAZTAY010000155.1:0-4481 GCA_964611655.1 uncultured Eubacteriales bacterium | reverse complement strand
CTTAACTGAATACCATTTTTTTATGCCTTTTTTCATAGGCTTCTTTGCTATGTCCTTTTTTTTCTGAATTAGCTTTTCTTTTTATTTTTTTTGACATTTTACCAGGTTGCTTTGTATCTAAATATACCCTAAAAATATTGATTAGAATATAGCGTTTCGAATGTAAAAGTTAAAACGGCGAAAGGTTTGCCTTTAAAATTTCAAAGGCAAACCATTATATCATTTTAGATTCTATTATACTACATAACATCCGAAATATCATTTAAATTTAAATTTAAAAGTGTTTGTAAAATCTTGCCCATTGAAATTTTAAAATCATATCTCTCGATGTCAGATTCCGCTATTATATCAACCTTAGCTAAAGGCTCTCCAGAAACAAAGTAGTCGATGAATCCAACTTTCTGTCCTTTGTTAACAGGCGCATCCAATACCTCCGGCAGATTAACCTTATAAGTGATTGTTTCTTTCTCGCCTTTTGCAAGAGGCAAAGCAAGTCCCTTTGGTATTTTAAGATTTACAGTCTGGTTTTTAGAATTTAAAACCCCAACTTCCTTGACTAAAGAATCCTTGTCAGCAAGCTTAACATACTCATAGTTCTTAAAACCATAGTTAAGAATGCTCTTAGTATCAACCCATTTTTGTTCCTTGCCTTTAGCACCCCAACCGCTTGCAAGTACAACAGAAATTAACATCATGCCATCCCTTTTGGCAGCACCCACAAAACAATGTCCTGCTTTTCCTGTGTAGCCGGTTTTAACTCCCAGAGCCCCGTCAAATTCATAGAGCAGCCTGTCTTTATTATTAAATGTATATGACTTAAAGTCCCCCCCCCTCACAGGGGTCTTGACAGTTTTGGTTTGAGTTATTTTTAAGAAGTCTTTGTTAGCAAGTGCATGTCTTGCAATAATTGCAAGATCCCGTGCTGTTGAATGATGGTCTTCAAGATCTAAACCGTTGGGGGTTTTAAAAACAGTGTTAGTAGCTCCAAGCTCTTTAGCCCTATCTGTCATCATCTTACAAAAGTTCTCAACACTTCCGCCAACATGTTCTGCAATGGCAACAGCCGCATCATTTGCTGACTCCAGCATTAATGCATATAATAAATCCTCCATACGCTGTTTTTCGCCTTCAGCTAGATACATTTTAGTGGGCGGTGTTTGGGAAGCCTTTTTGCTTGCAGTGACAACCTCATCCAATGCGCAGTTTTCAATGGCAACAATTGCAGTCATGATCTTGGTAGTTGATGCATTGGCCAAAGGCTGATCTGCATTTTTTTCATATAAAACTCGCATAGAGTCAAACTCCATTAAAATTGCACCTTTTGCTTCAATGTTTGGAAGCTCTGCCGGCACGTCCTGTTCCTTGGCAGATATAATTGAGGTGTTTAACAAAAATATTGAAATTATAGCGGAATATAAAATTAGTTTTTTCATGCGTAAACCCCTTATCTGTGATTTCGTATAATTCTTTATTCTAAACACTTTATAGAAGTTTATGTATGTTTTAGCTTTAATTGTATAACAAATTATAGAAATAATAAAACGCCCTGCGAATTTGCAAAGGCGTTTATAGCTAATTCAATTGGATATTGGTTATAGCAAACTTTTTTCGTAAGACGATTTACAATTGAATTTTGTGCGCCTGCCACATGAGTGTAGCGAAGCGAAAAGGGTGGTAAAGGGCGCGTGTTTCAGTTCGTATTAGACTGAAACAGCTATTAAATAGTTTTGGCCTCTTTAAATTTAAATATGTCCAAGTAAACCTAATGTAATTGCTATATGGGCATTAAGCCCTGTTAGTAAACAACGTTGGTCAATATCAAATTCCTTAGTATGAAGTCCTGAAAAAAGTTCACCTGTTCTACAACCAAGATAATAAAATACCGACGGCAACCGGTTTGAGAAAAATGAAAAATCCTCTCCACCCATGCTATGATAATCTCTGATGCAAACACTGTCCTCGCCTAATAATTCAATAACAGAATTTTTAGCAATATCCACCATCTCGTTATTGTTTATAAGAGGGGGATAAGAACCTTCAAGTGATATATATTCAGCGCTCCCGCCAAAAAAAGCAGCAGCGTTTAAAGCCGATTCTTTAACTTTTTCAATGGCTATGCTTCTAACCCTAGGGCTGGTTGCACGAATTGTTCCTTCAAGATATGCATGATCTGCAATAATATTATTCTTAACACCGCCGCTAATCTTTCCGATAGTAATGACACAAGACTCTAATGGTGATATTAACCTGCTTATTATACTTTGGATATCTGTTATTGCAGAAGCAGCCATTAAGATTGCATCAGAGCCTTCATCAGGCTTTGCACCATGAGCAGACTTACCTTTAAAGCTAAGTGCAAATCCGTCTGCGGAGGCATTAAGTGTTCCATATTTAAATTCGATTCTGTTATATGGTATTTCAGGAGACACATGTAACCCAATACAGTAATCAACGTCAGGGTTATTTAAACACCCTTCGTTTATCATGCGATTTGCTCCCCCAACCGTTTCTTCGGCAGGCTGAAAAAAAATCTTAACACACCCATTTAGCTCTGATTTTAAGCTATTAAAAAAAAGAGCATAACCAAGCGCTATTGCGGTGTGTGCATCATGTCCGCAAGCATGCATAACACCCTTGTTCAAAGAACAAACTTTATGTGTTATGTCTTCACTTATAGGTAAAGCATCAATATCAGCCCTAAGTGCTACCGTTTTTCCTGGTCTACTGCCGGTTATGGTTGCAATAACTCCTGTATCAGCAATTTTAAAACAAGGAATACCTGAAGATGTTAACACATCAAGTATATATTTCTGTGTTTCAAACTCCTTTTCACTCAGTTCAGGGTGTCTGTGCAGATGGTTCCTGAAACCGACAATACGGCTGTACAAGCCGGCAGCATTTGCTATTACTTTGTCTATGCGCAATGCTAACACCTCTTACCTGCGCGTAAAATTATTCGCAGCAATTTTCCAACAACATTATCCTTTTGCTAATGCTGTCCATTCTGATATTTACGCCAAAGGGCAATGTAATTTTAGGTATACAATGACCGGACTGAATATTCCCAAGTATAGGTTTTCCAAGAGGTTTTAGGATATCATAAATGATCTCTTTCATTGACAATCCGTCTTTTTCTTCTTCAAAATTTGCAAAATCACCTATTAAAAAGCCTCTGCATCCTTCTAGCTTTCCAGAATTTTTTAAGTGGCAAAGCAAACCGTCAAGATGATAAGGTTTTATATTTATGTCTTCTATAAATAGTATTTTGTTATTTAAATCAATTTCCCAAGGCGTTCCTAGAGACAATGATATTAACGTAAGGTTACCGCCTGTTAATATTCCTTCTGCTATACCATTACAATAGCTGACTAAATCATAACCGTAAGGATTATTAATTTCGCCAGTCTGTACCCCGTTATTAGTCAAGGTATTTAAAAAGCTGTTTACCGTAAATTCATCTGACTCCTCTGAAAAATCAATGGCAGGCATTGGTCCGTGAAAAACAACCAAGTTTGCAAGCTGCTGCATCATAACCAGAAATGTAGTAACATCACTATAACCCACAAATATCTTAGGATTCTGTTTTATTGCTTCAATATCCAATTTATCAGCAATTCTAAGGGTTCCATATCCGCCCCTCAAACAAAAAATTCCATTGACTTGCGGATCTTTAAACATACCATTAATATCGTTTATTCTTTCTTCATCTGTTCCGGCTAAATAACCGTATTGGCTTCTGATACTTAATCCTTCTTTCACATTAAAGCCCCAGCTTCTGATAACGTCTTTGGCTATATCAATTTGCTTATGATCTTTAATAGCACTAGAAGGAGTGATAAGACCTATTGTATCACCTTTTTTTAGTGACTTTGGTTTTTGCATTTTCATAACTACACCTATAGCAATTTTGTTTGAAATAAACATTGAATTGCTCTAATCAATAAAATTTACATTAATCTATTATTTATCATATTGAAAGTATTTATGAAATGTTACAAACCCTATTTCACTAAAAAAATCTTTTTTTTTCTTTTAAGTTTTACTATAAATACGCTTCATAGATATGAGCTATTACAGTCCTTCAAACTAACAATCATGCCCTTGTTTAAATTATCAAAGAATCTTTTTGTAATATTGAAAACTAAATAATACACCATTTTTATTGTACGCAATAAAAATGGTGTAACTGGTTGCCGTAGGAAATTAGAGTTGTTTAATTCAGGTATTTTCCTTAACAAAGTGCAATGCCAAGCTTAATCTTGGTATTGCAAAGAATTTATATCCTCTGGTTTATGGTTTCTTTGCGTGTATTCTAATAACAGAAGGGTCTTCAGTTCCATAAGGTGCAAAGCCCCTTTGTTCATCTTTAAAAACAACTTCCAGGCCCTTTTTCTCCAACCGTTGCACTAAATCTTGCATGACCATAAACCGCCTATAATGCTCATCGTAAACAAATGCATTTTCACCTACTTGACTACCTT
>CAZTAY010000154.1:0-4539 GCA_964611655.1 uncultured Eubacteriales bacterium | reverse complement strand
AGTTAAAGTATATCCAAACTTTTTCTTTGCGTATAAAGAAATTCTTCAGATTGCGCTACAAGCTTTAATTCTTTGTCGCTTGTATAAAATTTTCTCACTGCTTTTTTTGAGAATGCTGAACCAGCATACATTTATTTTTTCAAAACACTCAAGATCAATCTTGATAATTTATACACATCCTGCGGAACATCAATAGCTATAGAAGTATCGGATTCAGCTGCATCATAAATAAAGAGATTACCTATGGTTTTAGAAGCTAACCCTATGTCGACTGGCATTTTTAAGTTGCTTTTACCGTTAATGAATGTAACTTGGGCAATCCGATTCGTTTCTTGTGCATAATAAATTTCTAGATAATCTTTGTAAGTTTTGTAGTTTAAGAGTTCTTTTTCAAAGCCTTCTTTTTCTATTAAACAGTTGAATATTTCTATTTCGGTATGATTGGGAATTCGGGTGTGTTTTTGAAAATTGTTCGAACAATCTACACTGGCAGCAGTCTCATCTAAATCATCTAATAATTGTTCTCTGTTTACCTTAGTTGAACTCCTGCCCCCTGCTGACTTGGACATCTTCAAACTCTCCCTATACTGCCTCGCTTCTGCCAGCTTAACAAAATGAACGGTTTTATCATAATTCTTTTTGACTTCTTTTTCTACTTCATCAAGAGTAACATAAAAAAATTCCCTTCTAGGGTTAACAATGTTAACTTTTCTATCAGAAAAAGCATTATGCAATGCGGTTTCTAACTTTGGTGCGTCCTCAGAAAAAATCATAGCGTGAACATCAAAATCAAAAGGAACTGAAGCGTCTCCAAGTTCGTCAACTCTATCCATAGGTTCAAGTCGTCTTGTCATCCCTATTTTGAAGACATTTTCCCCGAACGCACCTATATTAGAAATAATATAGACGTATCCCGCACGCTTATTTGCTTCCCTGTAATCAATATCCCTTAAATTAGAATCAATTTCCTCTAATTTTAAGCCTAATTCAGCAATTTTGTCTTCTAATAACTTTTTATCTTCATCGCTCTTGCAAACCTTTAATGCATCCTTAGCTTTTTCGAGTGCGTTCGTATAATGCTTTCTTTCCTTTTCGATATCCTTTCTTGCTTCTTCATGCTCTTTTTGAAGTTTCGCTTCTTCCCTCATTTGTTCGCGTATAGCTTTTTGTTCCTCTTTCTCTTTTTGTTTTCTTAATTGATATTCAAATGAAAGAGTTAATTCTCGTATTTTTAAGTCATAATATCTTGTAGTTACAGAAATATTCATGGATGTGCCTAGCTTAAGAATTGAATCCCTAGATGCAGAAATTTTCTTAACAGAAGCATCAAAATTATTATATTTAACCCTCGAAATTGCATCTTCACACTCTATATTAAACGTTCTCAAGAATATTTTTTGCAGATCCTTAACCATTTTTTGTCCCTTTTGCACACTTCCATTTACGGACCAATCTGTCGATCCCGTAATCGCCATTCCTTGTTTTATTAATTCCTTCTGGAGAATTCTCACCTTCTCAAGTTCAAGTTTGTAGGAATCCAATTTAGCGAAATCGTATCGTGGTTCGTATAGTCCAAACTCTTGTACAAGTATTTCTTCATCTAATACCACTATTTGGCTTCTTTTTGCCTGTACTTGGTGTTCTAGGCTTTTTAGAGTTTTGTTTAACTGGGTAATCTTATCTTTGATTATATCAATCTGTCTCTTTTCTTCTTCTGCTTCTATTTTTAAGCTTTCAATCATCTCTTTGATTCTTAAAACCTCGTGCATTTCAGGAGTAAACGTACTTTTCAAATCTTCAATCTCTTGCTTTAATCTTTTGTTTTCTGATATTTTAAAGATGTCTGAAATAGCCATATCCATATCCCCTTTAATCATTGGTATATACCGTTGAATTAAGTTCTACTCAGATGCTTGTTATTTGTAATTTTATATTGCATTAACATACGCTCTACAACTTTTCACTATTGCTTCTTACTTACATCAAAAGCGTAAATAAACTTCATTATATCCATTTGCGTTCTACCATCTAGTTCATTGTAAATTCTGAGCAAGTCTTGTTCTTGTTTTGTTAGTTCACGCTCCTCACCGTTTTTTATTGTTACAGGAGCATGGTTATCAATACCCATTGCACCATTATTGTTGATATCTCCTGTTGTTACTTGCTGATTCAACGTTTCGCCTTTTAAAAGGTAATCGGTGGTGACACCTAAAAATTCCAAATCCTAACTATGTATTTAGAGGAAGGATAACTACCTTCGTTTTTCCATGCGCTTATACTACTAGGCTTAACCCCAACAAAATCGCCTAGCTGCCTTGCGGTTTTCTTTTGTTCTTCTAATAGTTTAAATATTCGTTGACTTATCTCCAAAAAATCACCTCAAATAAATAATTAGTTAAAACTAATCCTTGCGTTGATGATTAGGTATTCATAATATATAAATAAAGTAGTATAGAGAAAAAACAATACCGCTCAAACCCTTGTGGGACAGGCATTTCAAGGGATTCGCTTCATACAATGTTAAGTATAATAAGCATTGTATGAGGTGGGCGCATGGATAAGAAGAACGAAGCGAAGACAACAGATAAAATCATTCTCTCAAATAATCTACAGCGGGAAATGATGAAGTTCTTTCTTAAAACTTCCATACCGAAGATAGCCGCCGACAAGGAAAAACAGCAAATACCGCTTAATTCAAAAGAATTGGAGCGGTTGAAATGATTAGCACTGGAATCTACGTAAGGGTAAGTACAGAGGAACAGGCCAAAGAGGGCTACAGCATAAGGGCGCAAGAGGAAAAGCTAAGAGCCTACGCTACACTGAAAGACTGGCACATTTATAGCGTTTACGCCGATGAGGGCATTAGCGGCAAGGACATTGACGGTAGGCCCGGTATTCGGCAGCTAATAGCGGACGTTACAAGCGGCAAGGTCAATAATGTACTGGTGTATAAGATTGACCGCTTGACGCGCTCAACAAAGAACTTGATTGAGCTTGTAGAGCTATTCAACCAGCAGCAATGCGCCTTTAATTCCTTACAGGAATCCATTGACACAAGCAGCGCAACAGGCAGAATGTTCTTAAAGATTGTCGGTATATTTGCGGAGTTTGAGCGTGAAAACCTTGCCGAGCGCGTTAGGTTTGGATTAGAGCGCAAGGCCAAAGAGGGCTATGTATTGTGCAATTATTCGCCGTCGTTCGGTTATGTTAGAGAGAATGGCAATAAGGTACAGGAAATAGACGAGAGCGAAGCGGCAATAGTGCGACGCATATTCGATTTGTACTTGAACGGCGATTACAACTATACGGAGATTACCGATATACTGATTGCTGAGAACGTGCCGACCAAGAAGGGCGGTCAGTGGGTACAAACAACAATAAAGCAGATTCTTACAAACCCTAATTATATCGGCAAAGTGCGCTATGGTATGGACGATGCTACACGCTACTTTGAAGCAGACGGACACCATGAGCCTATTATTGATGAAACTACCTTCTATCAAGTGCAGGACAAAATAGGCAAGGTTAAGCGAATATCAAGGACAAAGCAGCCGCGCAGCGACGTTTACTTTTGCGGCTTGCTATATTGCAAGACGTGTGGCGGCAAATATACAACACACTGGCTACACAGGAAGGGCAATACCTTTGCTTCATATGGCGGCATGGTAATCAATGAAGATTGCTGTAAGGGAAGGACTAATTCACACAAGAAAGTTGAAGCCGCTTTTGAAAAGTACATAGCCAATATTGAGGATTTAGGCGCATTCGGCAGCGCACAGGTAGAAGCGCCGCCAGATAATAGCGCGGAGATTGCTACTATCGCCGCTGAGATTCGGCAGATAGAAAAGAAAACTGAGGAAATAATGAGCCTATTTGTGACCAATACAATAGACTTTGAAACATATCAAGGCATGGTTAAGGTAAGCAATGAGCGGCGCGGCGAGCTACAGGCGCGTTCAATACTATTGGAGAGCGCACAGGCCGCGCATGACGTTAGCTTTACCGCCGCCGATATTGTAATGAACTTCCGCGAGAATTGGGCGGCGCTGGATAACGAGCAGCGGCAAGCGTTCTTGCACAAGTTTGTTAAGAAGATTATGATACACAGCGAAAAGGCAGAGGGCGGCTATTTCAACGACGTTCTTATTGATGAAGTGGTATTTAATGAGTTCTAGCCGCATAAGCATTAAGCAACAAACTATTTGAAAGGGGCTTAGTGCTATGGACGTACCGCAGAACATAAACGACATTAACGGTGATTACGTATTTGACTACTGTAAGGAGCAAGGACAAGAGGCCATTGATTGGCTTAAGGAGGTTTACGCAAGACCGCCGAAAAGGGATAAGAACGGCGTAGAGCGTGAAATATCGTTTATTGAGGTTAGAAACGAGTTTGCTAGGAAGTTCTTTCCTCACCTTGCGCCGAAGAGCAAGTCAAAGAAGAAGACCATTAAGAATAGGCTTGAAAACCTTTGACAGTGAATAGCAAGTGTGCCGATTGTGCGCACTTGCTATTTTTATTGTCGCCAATTTCTACAA
>CAZTAY010000153.1:3679-4544 GCA_964611655.1 uncultured Eubacteriales bacterium | reverse complement strand
TTTTATAACCATTTCCATCAAACCCACCTTCAAATGGTAAGGCTCTTGTACCTATTGGGTTAAATGGTGTGTTTCCTAAATCTATATCAGCGTTTAGTTTGTAGTATCCGTTTAAATTATCTTTAACTTGCAACAACTCTTCTTTTGAGGTAATAACAAAAGGGTTATCTTTTGTCCCAGCACCAGTAAGCGCAAATGCTTCATAGGCATTAATTGTGCCAACAAAACAAGCTATAGTAAAGACGGTCAGGATTTTATAGAAACAAATTTTCAACATAAACATTCTCCTCTTAAGTTTTATGGTATTTCTATCAGAGCATTGTTTAAAATTACCGTATGATGCTTAATGTTTTCTTAATTGAGATAAAAATAGCGTTTGAATTTAGAAATGAGTTAATTTTGTTTTGTAATAAAGTTTTTCATACAAAAAGGCGATTATTGTAATCACCTTTGACAAATAGCACAAAACATCATAATAATTTTTCCTCCTAATAATAAATATAGTTGAATTATGTCAGAATAAAAACTGTGATGTCAAATAAATATTAGAACGTTGAAGAAATTTTGACAATTTATTACAATATGTATGATTATAAAGTAACAATCTACACATGTCAACATTAAGTTATATACATTACTTAAAAATTAACAATAAAAGTTAAATAATAAATTTTAATTTGTAAATAAGCACCAAAATATTTGACGATTATTCTGACAAATTCTGTATTCGATCTGCAACATTTGCATTTAACGATGATAGATTTAATCGGTTTTTACATTCCACTTCTGTTCGTGTAGGTTGGGATTGGGACTTTGCGCTGCATCAAATTGCATCTTTAAATGAATGTGGAAAAGGTGTTTTGTG
>CAZTAY010000153.1:0-3669 GCA_964611655.1 uncultured Eubacteriales bacterium | reverse complement strand
TGATACGATCCGAGATTATCCAAAGCGGCATAATTGAATGTATTATTGCCATTCAAGCTAACAGACTTTCTTTTTCGGCTGCACCTATTAATTTGGTTGTGTTTAACAAAAACATCAAGAGAAATATTCATAAATTAATGATCGATCACTGGAACTAATGCAAGCTAATACTATTTCTTCCTAATAAAACGTTTTGTACTCAATGAGGATGGGATTCAAAAAATCAGAAAAATTTATACGAACAAAATTGAAGATGCGCGAATCAGCAAAGTGGTTTCCATCTCAAAATTGGAAGATGCTGATTTAATGCCAACAAGGTACATCAAAAAAACTCTATTTGAAACACCCGAGTTTGGAACAATTTTAGTTTCACCCAATTGAATATGCTATAGTCAACAAACCTGAATAGCAGAACGCAAAGCATCATCAAATGATGAATGAGTAGGCAAAAATTTTTGTAGCCAGCGTTTAAGCAAAAATTTTCGATCGAATTTAGTTCAGGAGAGTATGGTGGCAAAAAGACTAATTTGTTCCCGGAGTTTTCAGAAAGCGAAAGAAGCCTACTTTTTCTATGGAAGGCGGCATTATCCATTACAATAACAGCTTCTTTTGGAAGATTTGGTAAAAGGCATTGTTCGAACCATTGCTCAAATAATGAGCTGTCCATTGTCCCCTCATATTGTAAAGGTGAGATGATTTTTCCATCCATTTGAGCCGCAACTATGCCGACTCGCTTAAACTTTCGGCCACAAATTTCACCGTAAACGTCTACACCCTTGGGTGAGTAAGCATATTTCCGATACAAATATGTATCCAAACCGGTTTAATCTATGTATGCAATTTGACACGCAGGAATATCAGCTATCTGGCGTTTGTACGCCATAGCTTTACCGGATCTTGTTCTTTATATCTCTTTGTCTTTTTTTAAGCGTGATTCCAAGCCGTCTGAATGCTTTTCGGACGGCTGTGTCTGAACAATTAAACGCTTCCCCTATCTCTTTTTGATAAGCGTCTGGGTGCATTTCAACATATGCTATCAGCTTCTCCGGCTCCAACTTCATGGCTTTGCGGCAAGGCTTTCTATCCTCCAAATTCCCTGTCTGCTCATATTGTTGATGCCATTTATTGATTGTGCTCAAGCAGATAATAAATATATCCCTTGCTTCACGTTGGGTATGTCCTGCCTCTAAGTATTCTATTACTTTTTTTCTTAAATCTACACTATATGCCATTTTTTTAGTATATCACCTTTTGTTAGGTTTTTTCAGTTCTTTTACTATATCATTAAGAAAATAATTTTTTATTATAGACACCTCCTTTACTGTTCTTTTCGATAGGTATTTCATCTTCCTTACTGATAAAATTCCAATTACAGCCACTTGAACACATAATTACTGCGATTAAGATATATATACTGTATAAATTACTTTCATTTTTTACCCCCTTCACTTGATCTATGGATGAATTAGAGTTAGTCTAACTAGAGAGGCAACCTTATATAAAGTGACCATTTGGATCCATGCTGTAAAATCAATACAAGATATTGGAATAGTATAGTCTATTGCATCTCAAAAGAAAATGTCAGCAATCAAAGAATGTTATCAAGTTTTCCTGATATTATAGATGTAGACGCGATTGTCGGATTCACCTTGAAAAAATAACCAAAACTATGTATAATACTAATTAGATCAATTATAATAATCATAAGTTATAATTGATTCTTATATACATAACTGTTAACCAATTGTTTTCAGCTTTTAGCTGAATCAAAATAACTAATAGGAGATGCTTTATGAAAAATAATAGCAATACTTCGGAGATTGTATGCTAACGGGGATGTTTGTGTAAATAAAATCAACACAAGCCTCCCAAAAGATTTAACTTTATTTTAGGAGGAAATTACCCATGAAGCAAACAAAAACTGAAGGATTACTGATGAATTCAAGGATTAACGTTAGGAATGAAAAGCCAGAGGACTATATAAAAGTCGAAGAAATGACAAGGAAAGCTTTTTGGAATTTATATGTTCCGGGATCCAATGAACATTATTTAGTTCACGTCATGCGCCAGCACAAAGATTTTGTTCCAGAACTGGATTTTGTGCTTGAACTTGAAGGTGAAATAATAGGAAATGTTATGTACACAAAGGCTAAACTGGTTGATGAGTCAGGGGAAGAAAAAGAAATACTTACCTTTGGACCTCTCTCTATTTTGCCTGAATATCAAAGAATGGGCTATGGGAAAATGCTTTTAGAGTATTCGTTTGAGCGCGCTATTGCCCTTGGATACGACGTGATTGTTATATTTGGAAACCCCTACAATTATTTAAGTCGTGGCTTTATGAGCTGCATAAATATAACATCAGCATCGAGAATGGGGCATATCCATCGGCAATGCTAGTAAAAGAGCTAAATGAAAATTCTCTCGGAGCAAAGAAGTGGGTTTATTATGATAGTCCTGTTATGCCAGATTGACGAGAAAGAAGCACGACGCTTTGATGATAGCTTAGAGAAGATGGAGAAAAAATTCCAGCCAAGTCAAGAAGAATTTTTTATTCTTAGCAATTCTACAATAAATAAGGATTCTTCATTGAAGTAAAGATAAATTTCAATACAAATGTTGAGGTAAAAGACTACCTCAACATCAGATTGTTGACAACTGATAAAACCTAGTGGCTTTGCCCCTACCCACACTTTTTTCTTATAAGAAAGAAGCAAATAATTTCACAGAAATGCCGCAAATGCGGCATTTCTAAGCAAAAGCTTTTTGAAGGGTTTGGAAAACTTTTTCTCGAAAAAGTTTCCCAAGTTCGTTTGTCAACAGCCTGATGTTGAGGTAAAAAACTACCTCAACATTTTTGCATTAAAATATATGTTAGGGATAAGAAATGATTGATAATAAATATATTAATAAAGCTATAGACTATATTCTAAACCATATAAATGATAGTAATATTTATGTTGGAGATATTGCTAAGTGCATTTCGAATAAAGGTTGAGAAGAATAGAAGTATAACAAACATTAGCAGTGATTATGGTTACAGCTCGTCCAACTACAGCTCTGTATTTAAACAGCATCACAACCTATCTCCAATGGAATTTCGCCGCAACATCAATCAGAAACCATTAATTAACCTATTATTTAGAAAGGTTGTTGAATTGGAATCATTTGATGATTGTAACAAAAAAATTCTATAGAATATATCCAAGATTATAATGTTATTTTCCGGAGATATAAAGGAAATTACGGGGATTTGTCTGTTCATTGGATGGATTTTCAAGAAAAATACAAAGAATATCTATTTGATAATACCTTGCTTTTTGAGCTCACCTATGACGATCCATCAATTACTGATATAGACGAATGTCTCTTTGATATATGTATGTCTGCGCCAAAGGATTTCAAGTGTGAGATCGAACACACTTATACTAAGAGGTGGAAAATTTGCTGTTTATCATTTTAAAGGCTTGGTTAATCAGATATACACAGCTTACCAAAGTATATTTACCATGTGGATGCCACACAGTGGCTACGAAATTGGTGATAGATATGGATTTGATATTTACAGAAAAATAGATTGTAATACAATGTATATGGAAATCGACCTTTGTATTCCAATCAAATAGAGCACAAAATCAGAAGTATTTATCTTTTTATTCCTATATTCTA
>CAZTAY010000152.1:0-4617 GCA_964611655.1 uncultured Eubacteriales bacterium | reverse complement strand
AAATTTTACATACATGAAGTTTCAGCCTTATACAAAACTTTTACTCTACTAGAAATTAACTTCAATAATAACAGCGAAATGGGTTCTATTAAAAAAAGGGGAGACTTTGAAACACATATTGATGGAATAGATTCAAATACAATATCTGCTGGAGAAGACAATTTATTCATAATTTTAACTGCTTTAATATCATTACGCTATTATTATGAATCATTAAAAGAAAGCACAGACAACTTAGTAGAGAGTGTATTATTGATAGATGAAATCGATGCAACACTGCATCCTTTTTTTCAATTGAAATTATTAGACTTACTTATTGAGTATTCAAGTAAGTACAAAATCCAAGTATTTTTTACTACACATAGTTTAACTTTATTAGAAAAATGTTTTAAACACGATAAATCCATTAGTGTCAAATATTTAATCAATGATGTAGCAAAGGCTACTCCTATGGAACAACCAACTCTTGAAAAGATTAATATGCATTTAAAAGTTGAAAGAAAAAAAGAAGATAAATTAATAGATAGGTGCATACCCGTTTTTACAGAAGACAACGAAGCACGTTCAATGCTTAGAATTTTATTTGATTATTTTTCATCATCTGATAAATTTAAGGGAAAATTTAATAAGATACAAGGTAAATTTCATTTTGTTAACGCGAGTTTCGGTTGTGAAAATCTTTTAGAATTGTTTAATGACAATATTCTAGTAAATAAGATAAAATCAATATGTGTTCTGGACAATGACAAAAGCGGAAATAGGGATAGGTATAAAGATGTTTCTAATAATATTATTTTTTTACCTGGCGATAGCCAAAAATCTCCAGAAAAATTGTTATTTGATTATGTTCAAGTATTAGCAGACAATAATTCCGAATTTTGGTATACTGAAGAAATAGAAAATGAATATCCAGGAGTAGAGTATTATCTTCATAATATTCGACCTAATATTTTAGAAATTGATGAAGAAATTGAAAGATTAAAAAATGAAAACAAGAATACTTCAGGTATTAGACGAGAAAAAAGCAAGAGGGTCTTTAATGAACATGAAGATTTTTTTCTAAAAGCCTATAAGTTTTGGGTTTATGACAAGGAAAACGAAGATGTTTTAGAAAAATTCTATAATAGTCTTAAAGTGGTATTTAAAAAGACTGCTTACTTTCATGGTATTAATCCAAAAGATTGGTTAGACTAAACAAGGTTGGTGATTTTTTGGGAACTATATCGCCTTTAAGATATCCTGGTGGAAAAGCAAAATTGTATTCGTTTGTAAAGGAGTTGTTGAATGCTAACAGTCTAATTGGTGAGACTTATATGGAGCCATTTGCTGGTGGTTGTGGATTAGCTTTAAAACTACTTATTAATGATGATGTAAAAAAAATAATTATTAATGATATTGATTTTTGTGTTTATTCATTTTGGTACTGTGTACTTAATCATTCCGATGAACTTATTGAATTGATAGACCAAGTTAATGTAAACATAGATAGTTGGAAAGAAGCTAAGAGGATTTATAGTACGCCAAATGAACATAAAATTATTGAAGTAGGTTTTTCAACTTTCTTTTTGAATAGAACGAATGTATCTGGCGTAATTAAGGGTGGAATAATTGGAGGGTTAGAACAACATGGTAATTATAAAATAGATGCAAGATTTAATAAATCAGATTTAATTCATAGAATAAGATTAATAAATAGCTATAAAGACAAAATTATTCTTTTAAATAAAGATGCACGTGAATTGTTAAGACCGGATTTTCTAAGAAAGTACTATAAACTATTTATTAACGTTGATCCTCCTTATGTCAAAAAAGGCTCTCAACTATATGAAAATTCGTTTTCTACCTCTGACCACTTAGATATATATAAACTTCTATCTGAATGCAAAAGAAAATGGATTGTTACGTATGACAATTGTGATTTTATCGAAAAGCTCTACGAGAAATATCCACATGATATTATAGATATTAATTATTCATTAAAAAATAACAGAAAAGCTAGTGAACTTATTTTCTATAATAAAAATGTTATACACTAGTCAAGTAAATTATACCTACCCATATACCTACCTCAAACATTTTTAATAGATTTCTTATAATTCTACATAACTGCAGTGTGCTAGAAACCCCGTAAAACTGGACTTTCTAGCACGCTATAAAAATGCCATCCCCCCCTTAACGAATGTTTAGGTTTAATGTTTGATGGGGATATTATACCCGTATAGAATGCTGGTTTTTACTCTTAAATTAAGTTTAGATTTAAGAATTCTGGAGATGAATTTTATGCAAAAAGGAGATAATCATTATGTACCAAAGTTTTATCTAAGAGAGTTTTTAGATATGAGAGTTGAGTCTCCACGTGAGCCATCAATTTGGATGTATGATAAAAAATCAGGTTGTTTGAGGCAAAAGGGATTTAATAATATTGGATACATACATGGATTATATAACTTGAAACTGACGAATGGGAAAATCACAACTATTATTGAGGACTTTTTTGGTAAAAAAGTTGAAAATTTTGCTTCCAGAATATATAGAAAAATTATTAATCATGTTCAGATAAGCTCAGAAGAGAGACTATTGTTCTCTAAATTTCTATATTTTATGCATGTTAGAGTACCAAATTATCTTAACTATATGTCCTGGTTCCATAAAAATTATGAGCAAATAGCAAATATGCCTGATATACTTATAGGCATTGAAGAAACTATTGAATTGCTAAAAGCTGTCAATATAGAAAATGATATTACAACTTTAGAGCTTATGATTGAAATGTCAAAAATATTTACACCTATAATTAATGAAATGCATTGGCAATTTTTAATTGCACCGGTAGGTAAATACTTTGTTACGTCAGATAACCCTTTGATATTAAATGACCCAACAATTAGAGAAATTTTACCGCCTTTTTTAGGCTGGAATAATCCAAACATACAACTAACTTTTCCATTAAGCCCAAACTTGTGTTTGAAAGCAACTTGGAGAAAAAATAGAAAAACCTATATTAAAGCTAATTTGCAATTTTTAAGGGCAGTTAATTTTAGGACATCTTTTTATGCCACACAGTATGTATTTTCTTCACGTCCGATAGAGACACCTCAGCTTGATAGTTTTTTCGTATGGAATACGAGTGATGTTTTTGTGCCAGAACGGTAACTAAAATGCTATTAGTCACATAAATATGAGCTTTATTCTTACCCCGACTGAACCCATACACCGAAGCCAACATTTTCTATGAAAGCAAAATAAAATAACGGCATTTAGAAGCAAGCAATGAAACAGACAAAAGTTTAAAGAAATTTGTTTAGCTTTAATGCATAAGCTTAAGCACACAACGAGCTTTCAGCCTTTTGAGTAGTACTTCATAAAATAATGGCAACTAAGAAATTCCTTTACTTGTTTTTTTATTATCATAAGAATGGTTTCTCGTTAAAAATTGTTATACCATTGTGTAGTTGTTGACTATTTGCTCAATATAACCAATCAACAGAAACCTTATAATATTTAAACACATATTTGCTTTAGAATGAATCTTAAATTGGGGGAATGCATTATTGATTTCAAAGATTTTATTAGTTTAAGTGATAAAGATTTTTGCAAGGAAATAATGAAAAGACCTGGCATGTATGTTGGAGAATCAAGGCTTGACTATATCAGATACTTTTTGAGTGGATATTGTATTTGCAAAATGTCATTTGATACAAATGACGATTGGGATGAGAATTATGAATTGCAATACTGGGTTATGACTAATCAATCAGCATGTATCCGAAGAATGGCTAGCCTAAATGGATGGACATTATTTTTTAATTGTTTTGGTATAAGGACGATAGCTCTGATGAATTTTTCCAGATATTTGCATGATGAGATTCCATCACCTCCTAATATCGATGACCGATCATTTCATGAAAGATGTGCTGCTCACGATGTTTACACTCTTGTTAACAAGTTAGAAAAAGAAAATGAGGATAATTTTATTTCTATTAAACATTTAATTGTTGGGATTATTGGTGAACTAATTGGAGAAGTAGATACGAATTACGATGACATCAGAGTCTATGTCTATCGTGATACTTATTTTAGTCAAATCCGATTTGTATTTCACACACCAAATGGTTGGCATGATGACTGTAATATTATAAATAAAACATCAAATTATAATAAACTTGTTAAGCTTCATGCTGCCGTTGAATGCGTGGAAGACAAGGACATTAAAAATTTAAATAAACACGATGAAAGAATCTATTTTTATTTAAACTATGGTGTTGACTCCAATCAAACGAGAAGATCAATTTTTAATGTTGATATTGCCGATGAATTAACTCTGCAATATAAGTATCAAAATTGGAAAGAATTATTTACTTGCACTTACTAAAAATACGAAAAAATAGTTTAGCTGGCGGGAGGGATAGTATTGCATTATTCTAAGAAGCTTTATGATTCATCTCAGTTTTATCATCAATATACAGATTTTCTTACGTTAGAGCAGTATGTAAATAATTGGTCGGACTGTTACATTTCTTCAGTACCAGAACATATTTTTAATCGCTATAAAGACCAGATAAAATCATTGCAGGAAAATCCTGAATATATTGACATCTATTTCGGTATGCTTAATCC
>CAZTAY010000151.1:0-4642 GCA_964611655.1 uncultured Eubacteriales bacterium | reverse complement strand
TGGATATGACGGTTCAAAAACAGGCGAGGGTGATAATATCGAACTGGCTCTTCCACTGAATCCTGCCTATGTTTCTGATGCAATGTTAACTGCATCTTATATAGCCATTAGGATGGGATTTGATATAGATTACATTGAGGATATTAAATCTGCTGTTTCCGAAGCCTGCACTTATATAATTAAAATGCATTATCATTCAACTGTTAATTTTTTCAGGCTGAGGTTTGAGTTATTAAATGATCGTCTTGAAATTTATTTGATATGTCAAAATAGCGGTATTGAAGACAATGAAAACGAGGATTCTAAGATTAGTTTATTAATGATTAAGGCGCTTATGGACAGTGTAGAGATTTTAGACAACCAAGAACAAGACTTTAAAATCCTAATGATTAAAAACAAGAGTCTTTCAAACGATATTTAAGCCGGCTTAATAGCGTACAATACTCTAGTCGTCGTGCAAGTAAATGATGACAAGGATGTGGTAAAATGCTTGACAAGACTTTTTCTGTTACTTTTGAAAGCGATTTGAAAAATGTAAAAACCATTGTTAAGCAGCTGCTTTCGTTCATAGAAAGTTCTATAACTGTTTCTAAAGAAGAATTAAATGATCTAAAACTGATTTTTAATGAACTTCTTATAAATGCAGTAATCCATGGTAATTCAGGAAATACTGAAAAATCCGTTTTTTTGTCTGTTCAGATTCGGCTGCAGGGGATTATATATGCAATAATTAAAGACGAAGGTCAAGGCTTTAACTATATGAATTACCTTAAAGTATTAAGCTCAAAAAATAATACTATTGATGAAAATGGAAGAGGAATTCTCCTTGCCTGTTCTTTAACAGACTGTATACAATTTAATGAAAAGGGAAATCAAATAATGTTTTGTAAAAGGATATACAAAGATGAATAAGATTCTGGTAGTTGATAGCAGTTTAACAAGTGCCGAATTAATTAGTAAATATCTGATTTCGGCAGGATACGAAGTTTTGATTGCAAACGACGGGCAAACGGCTTTGACAAAAGTCAAAATATTCAAGCCAAGCGTAGTAATACTTGACCTCTCTCTACCAAAAATCAGCGGATTCGACATTTGTAAAACCTTAAAGCAAGACTTTGACACAAAATATGTCCAAATTTTATCTATGTCGAGCACTTACTCAAAAGAAATCAGAGCCAGGGCATTTCAAGTTGGAGCAGATGAATATCTGGAAAAATCTTTTGACAAAGAAACTCTGCTTGTGAAAGTACAGTCTCTTTTTAGGATCAGTATGCTAACGTCTCAGTTAAAAGAGAATTTTGCTAAAATCGAGGAGCAGAATAAACTTTTAGAAACCCAGCTTTTAATGGCAAACAGAATCCAAAAGGCATTGATCAAGGATATAAATATGGTTGCAGGCGACGTTCTTTTTAAAAGTGCATATCTTCCTGCAATGGAAGTTGGGGGCGATCTTTATGATATCGTTAAAATATCCCCTGACAAGATCAGCTTGTTTATGGCAGATGTATCAGGACACGGTATTTCTGCTGCATTGTTAACTAGTATGCTTAAATCACAATTCAGAACACATGCTCTTAACAATCATGAACCGGACAAGTTACTGTATAGCATGAACAATGCCTTTTGCGACGTTTTTAAAGATACTGACGCAAATGTCTATACCTGTGCTTTTTCCGCAGTATTTGATCTTACAAATAAACGTATTACCTATGCAAATGCAGGTCATTCGCTGCCTCTGTTAGCAAAGCACAAAACAGGTGAGGTTTGTGAAATAACTTCTTCGGGAGTTCCGCTTGGCATATTGGAAAACAATTATTATGTAAAAAAACATATTGACTATCATGAAGGCGATCTCATTCTATTTTTTACTGACGGTCTATGCGATTCCCACTATAAAGATGAACCGGAAGAATTTTTAATCCGTATAAAAGATCTGCTTTCAGAAATTGTTTCTTCACCAAGGAAAACCATTTCTCCCGACGAGGTCATACAATTAATAGTAAATCAGTTTGTTGATCCCAAACAGGGCGAGAACTATAGAAGCGACGACATAAGCTTGATTGTTATAAATATACTTGAGTCTGAATTATGACTTATATCGGAGATTATAAATGAGTAATATTATTGCAACACCAGAGAATACCTATGCCCTATTAAAGAAATACGGCTTGTATGCAAACAAAAAATTCGGACAGAATTTTCTGATATCTTCAAATGTAATTGAAAGAATATTGGCAGTTGCTGGAGTTTCAGAGAATGATTGTGTAATAGAAATAGGACCCGGACTCGGAGGTATGACTCAGTTTTTGGCAGAAAGATCAGGAAAAGTTGTATCAATTGAAATAGATAAAAAACTTCACGAGCTTATTAAAAATGAAATGTCCAAATATGACAATTTTGTACTGCTTGAAGGGGATATCCTAAAGACAGATGTTTTAAGCGTGATTAATGAACACTCATTAGGTCTTACTTCAAAAGTATGCGCAAACCTTCCCTACTACATTACAACTCCTGTAATCCTGTACTTGCTTGAAAATGAGCTACCCCTAGATTCTATTACAATCATGATTCAAAAAGAAGTTGCTGATAGAATCACAGCTTCACCCGGCACAAAGGACTACGGCGCATTGACTTTAGCAATTGAATATTATGCAACTGCTAATTTGGCTTTTTTAGTACCACCTTCTTCTTTTATACCTAAACCTGACGTGACCTCAGCAGTTCTTAATCTTAAAATACGCAAAGAACCGCCTGTCTCTGTTAAAGACAAAAAAAAGATGTTTAGGATAATAAAAGCCGCCTTCGGTCAACGCCGAAAAACCCTTGCAAACGCAATAATAAATCAATGCAGTTTTAACATAACAAGAGATGAACTTGTTCAGATTTTTGAATCCCTTAATCTTTCGCCAGATATTAGGGGTGAAAAATTATCTTTATTTGAATTTGCAGAAATTTCTAACCTTTTGGATAATCATTCATAGCCATTATCACTACATGTTAACTTTTGATACTATATTTTTCCCCCCTTGCATATAAATAGTTATAGCATACTATATAAATTTGCAAGGGGGGATTTGTTTGGTAAATTCGCAGAAGTATGAGCGGTTTTTTATACTCTTAAAACAAGAGTCATCAGGGTATAATGTACGCGATAAAAAAATTTCCGGTAACTGTACAATAGAGATAAAAGACGGAAAAGGAAAATTATCCACCTATATACAAGGTTTGAAGTCACCGGATTTAAACAAAGTGTACAGGGTTTATTTAATGGCTCAAGATAAGCAGAAAGTCATTGGCGTACCTGCAAACCTAGTATACCCTGACCAAAGAGGAAAGTCTGAGTCAAAATGGGAATTTGATCCTGCAAACGTTGCTGGATCAGGTATATCCTATGACAGGTTTGAGATCTTTGCTGTTTTATTGCAAGGTTCAGACAGACAAAGTGGAGAAATAGTCGCACCGCTTGTAGGCTATAAAAACGACGAGGTTATATGGAAACATCTTTTTGAAGAAGCTACCAGGGACAAACCTACTAACAATGATTTTGCATCTGATGAAACAAGGAGCCAACTTACAACATCAGACTCTCATGAGATATCACCGTCAGAAGAAAAAAATAAGGGAGTGCGTCGTACATTACAGGATGAATTTGTTTTATCGGAATCAGGTGATTCGGCATATAATTTGGAGAAGATTGTAAAGCTTAAGGATTTTAGAGAAGAACCCGCTCCTGTTAATAATAACAATAAAACGATGCATATACCTGAATTTTTCCCAAAAGATACATCAGGAAACACTTCTGCAATGAAGAAAATAATGAATATTATTTCTGAAAATCAGCTTAAGTGTATTGAGTCTCTTTTATTAGAGCTTGAAAAGGTATTACCTCCTGATTTGTATACAAAGACTATACACCTTTTGTATGAGTTAGTGGAGCTTGTACCTCCTAATATGCTGGATACTATCATAAAATTGGCTATAGAAATTTATACCAAACCAAAGAATCAGGATAAAGGTGAATTGCTTACAAAAATGCTGAAAGTTTTGTTAGCAAGTGTTCCTTCTGATTTCCTTACAGAATTTTTTGAACATACGGATCAGATTTTCCCTTACATAAAAGATATTATATTTGAAGAAAAGCATGAAGAAGTTCCAAAACCTGCAACTGAAAAACAACCTGTTGCCAATAACTCATCTAATAACAAACAAGAAATGAACAGAAATTTTGAACCTCAAGTTATTGAAATGGTTGAATCTGAGGAGAATACAGACGAAATTTCTTCAATGCAGAGGGAATATGCAACAGCGGAAGATTATTTCAAGCTTTTTGAAACAAACTTGCAAAGAATTAAATCTCTTGAAACGGAATTTAAAAACACCATTCAAACAGTAAACATGCGTTTTGAAGAACTAAGTTCTAAAGAGATTTTCCCTAAAGATATATATGAAGAAATCAAAAAAGACATCAATTCCTTGAGATATACCTCAGACGAGGAGTTAGAAGTCTTATTCAACACCAATCAGGAGATGGCTCCTTTTAGGGAATCAGAAGTATCTAAATGGATTCGTATTTCTATAGACGACGTTGTTACATTGCCAGTCGGCGTTTGGAGATACTTAAATCATCCATATATAGTATCTT
>CAZTAY010000150.1:0-4660 GCA_964611655.1 uncultured Eubacteriales bacterium | reverse complement strand
TGGCAAAGAGGTACAAACGAAAATACTAACGGACTAATCCGTCAGTATTTTCCCAAATTTGGGGTTTAAAACTCCTGCTGAAGTTTTTTCTTCTTTAAAGGTGTTGCACTTGGATTGACAATCCAGCTCAAGAAACAATTCAAGGTGTGGTTAAAACTAAACAAGGTTTTAATTCATAGGATATTGCTAATGATTTCATTTACTATAGTTTTTTCTTTAATTAACATGGTTAATGCTGATATCACAACATGAACATATGTCAAAACCTTTTAAAGCCAGCTTTCTATATGCCTAGAAATAATTACTGGTACTATCACTGTTGGTTTACAGACAAGAAATGGGGTGTTGCACATTATCTATTAAACTAGTAATCGTCGTAATCATAGTGCAAAGAAGAATCTATCCTGGAGAGTATATTTTGATTGTCATAAAATTAGAAAATATTGTAGTTTTCAACAAGATGTTGATATTTTTAATTTTTCTTTGCCGTATTATAAAAAAATAAAAATTGAATGTTAGACACTTTACTGTTATGATTTTTCCTATGAAAACAAGAACTTAGTCTCTTTTTCATTAAACATAATAGTTCGTGGACTTGAACTTGGAGGAAAAAATGACTAAAGAAAAAGTTTACATAAAGGATATACCAGCAGTTATATGGGGTGAAAAGTCTGAAAATGCCTATATTTATGTACATGGTAAACTGTCAAATAAAGAATCTGCTGAAGCTTTTGCTAATATAGCTAATGGCAAAGCTTATCAGACAATTAGTTTCGATCTTCCTGAACACGGAGAAAGAACTGATCAAGAAATGAAACTTGATATCCATAGCGGCATCTCAGACTTAAATACAATTGGTGAATATGCGTTTAAACGCTGGAAAAATGTCTCTTTATTCGGAAATAGCATAGGCGCATTTTTTAGCCTACACGCCTACAGTGAAATTTATTTTGAAAACTGTTTATTTCTTGCGCCTATTGTTAACATGGATCATTTAATTAAGAAGATGTTTCTCTGGTTTAATGTTTCAGAGGAAATACTCAAAGAAAAAAGGGAAATCCCCACACCGGTCGAAACTTTATCTTGGGAGTATTATATGTATATAAAAGCGCATCCAATTGAGAAATGGTCTTCTAAAACTCATATTTTGTATGGTCTAAAAGATGAGTTGCAAAGCAATAAAGTTATAGATGATTTTGCTAAAAACTTCGGTTCTAAGCTTACTGTGTCAGAAAATAGCGAGCATACATTTATGAGTCCGAACGACCAATCAATAGTTTTGGATTGGCTCTTGAACAACATTTAAACATTAGCTTTTTCTTTGCCTTCTTTTAGGCAGCACTAAGTATAAAAGTAGAAGTATTGTTTCAAATAAACCAACGTAACCGAATACTGGATAAAAATTACCTACGAAATTAGAGAAGCCTATATGTGCAAATAAATATCCAAAAGAAATAAGCAGTATCTTAACTATCAAATTATTACCAGAGGTTTTTTGGCAAATCCATTTTTCAGTGGCATAAGCATTTCCCACTGCTGTGGTAAAGATTGCATTTATCAAAACAAATAAATACAAACCCTTAATAATTGTACTCATATTAGATATTGCCCCAAGCATAGGAATTTCACGACCTATTATTTTATCATAAAAAACTATTGTTGGGATAAATAAACAGAACCCTAAAATGCATATGGCTATTCCGCCAAAAACTGCCCCAAGAAGCGCTTCTTTTTTGCTGCTAATTTTATCCCCCACAGCACATAAAACAGATATAACTGTAATTATATTATAAGATACATAAAGTATTGATGAAGTAACCCAGCTACCAGATTCTGTGTGGGATTTCATTGAAATTACTAAAGAAATAGGATGATCAAATACCACGTTAAGGCAAATTAAAGCAATTCCTAGTGCCATTAGAGGAGCTATAATAACATTAAGACCGATCACGCCGTTTGCACCGAACAAGAGTGTAAAAAAGCACAGAGCACAAATTATGAGTGTTCCAATACTAAAATCAATCCCAAGCACATCTTGAAGCAATGACCCGCCTGCTGATATCATTGCAGAGAACAAAACAATCATAAAAAGTAAGACTACAACTTCCATTACAAAACCTAATTGTTTTCCAAAAAATTCTTGAGCCATATCATGATAGCTTTTATATCCCCTATTATATATAGAATCCATAACTGCCCAACCAATTAACCCAAATAAAATTCCGGATAATATAAGACCATAAACCCCATTAATTCCATGATTCGTAAAGAATTTTATTATTTCCTGTCCTGATGCGAAGCCTGCTCCAAGCATAACACCAGTGTATACGCAAGCTAATTTAATGCCAGACCAAACAGTTCTATTCAAAAAAAATCCCCCTTTCATAACCTTGAAATGAAACGTATTACAGTTTATCCCAAGTCTATTATATGAAGGGGGGCATTTATACATGTTTCATTTATATCAAATAAGTTAATTAAACCAGACTACAGTAAAGCTTATAATATTCTCTGGCGGAATTATCCCATGAATAATCAGTGGTCATTGCGTTGTTTACCAGCTTGCTAAAAGCAATTTTATTTGAAGAATAAATGTCCAACGCTTGGTTTACTGCCCAAATAAGTCCGCTTGCTAAATAATCGTTAAATAGAAATCCGTTTCCCGTCATTGTTTTAGAGTTAAAATGTTCAATAGTATCTGCAAGTCCGCCAGTTCTGCGTGCAATAGGAATTGTTCCATATCTCATTGCAATAATCTGGCCTAAACCACAAGGCTCAAAAAATGAAGGCATAAGTATAAAATCACTTCCTGCGTAAATTTCTTGTGCCAAATTTACATCAAACATTATATTTGCTGAGAACCTTCCAGGATACCAATGCTCAAATTCCTTGAACTGGTGTTCATAATTTCCGTCACCTGCTCCTAAAACAACCATCTGTACGTCTTTTGACATGATATCATGAATTGAATCCGAAATAAGATCAATTCCTTTTTGATTAACTAGACGTGATATAATTGCCATCAAAGGAACATTGCTTTCGTTAAGCCCTAGCTTCTTTTGTAGGTATTTCTTGTTAGATTTTTTATTTTCAGGGTTTGATGCAGAATAATTATAAGCAATCTTATCATCTGTTTCAGGGTCAAACTCAGTGTAATCTATGCCGTTTATTATTCCTGAAACACCTATTTTTTTCAGCACACCGTCAAGTCCAAAACTAAATTCAGGGGTTTGGATCTCATTGGCATATGCCTTACTAACGGTGGTTATTAAATCAGAGGATACAAGACCAGCTTTCATAAAATTTACTTTACCATAAAACTCCAAGCCTTCAGTATTTAAAAGGTAATCGGAGAGTCCTAAAGTATGAAGGGCATCTTTTGGGAATATTCCCTGATATTGTATGTTATGAATTGTATATACAGTTTTAATATTATTATAAAAAGTAAATCCCCTATAAACATCGTTTAGAAGCATTGATATAGGTCCTGACTGCCAATCGTTACAATGAATTATATCAGGATAAAAATCAATGATTGGTAATATTTCAAGTACCGCCTTAGAAAAAAAAGCAAACCTTTCATCATCATCTTGATAACCATAGAGTCCGCTTCTTCCAAAGTAATAATCATTTTGTATAAAATATATTTTAATATCGTCTGATGTAGTTTTTTCAAATACAGAAGCAGTCTGATTTCTCCATGCGAGATTAACTCCGGTATAACCTAAATATTCAGCATCTGTTAAGTATTCCTCATTTATATTCTCATACTTTGGCGTTATAACTCGAATATCAACCAACTGACCCCCGAGTCTTTTAAGTGCAGCAGGAAGAGAACCCGAAACGTCACCTAGCCCTCCGCTCTTTGCAAATGGGGCAACTTCGGAAGAAACAAATAGTATTTTTATCAATTTATCGGGCATAACAACCTTCCTTTCAAAATCAGATTAAAAGAACAGACTTTTACTATTATATCATATAACGGCATGTTTTAAAAGCAATTAGATAAAAAAGCTCGTAACTTAACTGTTTATAGAATACCTCATTAACTCTTGTAACATGTGTTAAAAATAGAACTGGTTGTGAAAATAGTAACAAAAAAGGCTTTCATTTTTTAAATAAAAGCCTTTAATATTTCCAATCTGTAGCTATTTACGCGCCCTGCGTGATTCGAACACGCGACCTTTCGGAACTAATAAGGTAACGCACGAGCGTGAACAATTATAAGTTACACAGACTTTTCGCTGAATTTCCAGCTGTTTTAAAAGCTATTACGAGCAAGCATCAATAACTTTTGTGGGAAAAATACGGGAACATTCTTTAAGCCTAAGCAATACTCACTTACCCCTAAACATCTCCTGCAGCGCTTTAACCTTTGCAAATCTCTCCATGATCTTAACATGCTCTTCATCCCACATTTCAATCATATATTTAGGCGGTTCTGAAACTTTCCTCTGTTCTGCTATCATTTGTACCGCAAAACCATGTAAACGCATAGAATGATTCATTTCTTGCTCTGCCATTTCAGAATAAGCTTTTGCTAATTCTGGATATTCTGTTTTGAGGTGAATTGCCAGCTTTATATATTCTTTAGCGCCATGGAGCTCTTCTTTTATTTGCTCAGATAAAGTTTTAATTATTTTCATTATACCGCCTCCAG
>CAZTAY010000149.1:0-4904 GCA_964611655.1 uncultured Eubacteriales bacterium | reverse complement strand
TGCCCTTAGAATGATAGTAAAAGCAAACCTTGAAAAAAAATTCGCTGAAAAAATAATTGACAACTTTTTTGCTGAAGACTAAGCAGATGCTTAAACTTCAGTTTTGAGGAGGACATATATGGAGTTTAACGAAACACTTTTAAAGGAAAAAACAAAACAGGTGAGAAGGCTTACACTTAAAACGATTGAAAGCATAGGTGTTGGTCATATTGGCGGATGTCTCTCGATTGCAGAGGTTCTGGCACTGTTATATAACGGGGTAATGAATATTGATCCTAAAAATCCTTGTTTGCAGGGAAGAGATCGTTTCATATTATCAAAAGGTCATGCAGGCCCTGCTCTTTATGCAGCTCTTGCAGACAGGGGATATTTTTCAGAAGAAGAATTGCTTACGCTTAATAAGCCAAACACTAATTTGCCTAGTCATTGCGATATGAATAAAACAATAGGCGTTGATATGACAGCAGGCTCTCTTGGTCAGGGTTTTTCATGCGCTGTTGGTGCTGCTATAGGTTCAAAACTAAAAAAAGACGGAGCAACTATTTATACGATTATCGGTGACGGTGAAAGCCAAGAAGGCCAAATTTGGGAAGCTGCTATGTATGCCTCATCAATGAAGCTGAATAATTTTATTGCATTTACAGATAAAAACGGTATGCAGATCGACGGTACTACGGACGAGATAAATTCAGTTGAACCTCTTGATCAGAAATGGGTGTCATTTGGTTTTAATGTTATTCTTGTAAAAGACGGTCATGATTTGACTGAAATATATAAAGCTATTCAAAAAGCCAAGGAAGAAAAAGAACGTCCGTCAATGATCATTTTAAATACGGTTAAAGGCAAAGGCGCATCTTTTGCAGAAAAAGCTGGTGTTGCAAACCACAGTATGAATGTAACCAAAGAAAATCTTGAAGAAGCATTAAAAGAGCTGGAGTAGGAGGCACCCAAATGTTTGAAAATATGGAATTGAGAGCGGTACTTTGTCGTGCGCTGGAAGAACTGATGGAACAAGACGAAAGAATTATGATGATTGATTCCGATTTAGCAAAAGCAAACGGAACTATTTCATTAAGAGAAAAATTTCAGGGCAGGGCGCTTGATGTAGGTATTGCTGAACAAAACATGGCTGGTGTTGCTGCGGGACTTGCTTCATATGGATTCATTCCTTTTATTGCATCCTTCACACCGTTTTCAACCAGAAGAATTTGCGACCAGATTGCAATTTCGATTGCATACGCTAAAATGAACGTAAAAATTATAGGCACAGACCCTGGTATTAGCGCTGAATTAAACGGCGGTACGCATATGAGTTTTGAGGACATAGGCGTGCTAAGAAGTATTCCGGGTTTGGTTATATATGACGCCGCTGATGCAACTGAATTATATCACGCAATCAAGGCAGCAGCCAAATATGATGGTCCTGTTTATATTAGATGCTACAGAAAAACTTTGCCGGCGGTTTACGATGAAAATATTGAATTTGACTTGCTTAAAGGTGATATAATAAAAGAAGGAACAGACGTTTCAATTTTTACATCAGGTATTATGGTGAAACATGCAATTGACGCTTGTGACATTTTAAAAGATAAAGGTTACAGTGCAGAAGTAATAAACCTACATACCATTAAGCCTGTTGACAAGGATCTAATTTTAAATTCTGTTAAAAAGACAAAATGCGCTGTTACATGCGATAATCATAATATAATAGGCGGACTTTTTAGTGCCGTATGTGAAGTAACCTCTTTTGCATTTCCTGTGCCTGTTGTGCCTATTGGTATAATGGATCATATCGGGGAAGTTGGAAAAATGCAGTTCTTGCTTGAGAAATTTAAAATGACTCCCAATGATATAGCAAACGCTTGTATAGAATCAATTAATAAAAAACTGCAATAGAAACAGGAGGTAATTATGGCCGGACATTCAAAATTTGCAAACATAAAACATAAGAAAGCAAAAAACGATGCGGCTAAGGGTAGGATTTTCACAAGATTAGGCAGAGAAATTGCCGTTGCCGTAAAATCAGGGGGTGCAGATCCGCTGGTAAACGGTCGGTTAAAAGATGTAATTGCAAAGGCAAAATCTGAAAACATGCCTAATGATACCATTGATAGAAGCATTAAAAAGGCTGCTGGAGACATTGATAATATCAGCTATGAATCAATAGTCTATGAAGGATACGGTCCAAACGGAGTTGCTGTCATTGTTGAAACTTTGACAGACAATAAAAACAGGACTGCTGCTAATGTAAGAAGTGCTTTCACAAAAGGCGGCGGAAACATGGGTACAACAGGCTGCGTTTCCTTCTTGTTTAAACAGCTTGGTCAGATAATGGTTGAGAACTCTGATGGAATTAACGAAGAAGAACTAATGATGAGTGCCCTTGAAGCTGGTGCTGATGATTTTTTAGCAGAAGAAGAAGGTTTTGTAATAACAACATCTCCAGATGATTTTTCCACAGTTAGAGAGATGTTGGAAGAAAACGGCATTTCAATGGTTTCTGCCGGAATAGTAATGCAGCCCCAAACAAAAGCTGTTTTAACTGATGCAGACGATATCAAAAAAATGAATAAGCTTCTTGATCTACTTGATGAGGACGACGACGTACAAAACGTATATACAAATTGGGATGAGGAATAGAAATAATGCTTAAGTATAAATATAAGTTTTTATCTTGTATTACATTGTTAATCACAGCAGTGTTTTTATGTTCTTGTTCATTAGACATGGAAAAACTGCAAGCAACAGGGGCTACTACCAAGCCGGATAAGTCAATTGAAAACCAAGGCACTAAAGTAAAGTCTCAGGATTCAAAGAATTTAGATAGTTTAGTCATTAAGTTTCTTGATGTGGGGCAAGGTGACTCGATTATTATAAAAGGCAAGGAAACAAATATCCTGATTGATGCCGGAGAGAAGCAATATGCTGATGATATCCTAAATGAATTGGATAGCTTGGGGATAAAAAAACTTGACTATATTGTAGCCACCCACCCTCACAGCGATCACATTGGCGGTTTTGCTAAAGTACTTAAAAACATAGAAATTGACAATGTAATTATGCCCAAGGTTAGCCATACATCTAAAACATATGAAAAATTACTTAGTAGTATTGCAGAGCATGAAATTAAAATAAAGAGCCCTGATCCGGGAACTAAACTTGATTTTAATGATTTTGATATTGAGTTAGTAGCACCAAACTCAACTAAATATGATGACTTGAACAATTACTCTGTAGGAGTGGTTTTAGTACATGGAGATAACAGGTTTTTAATGTCGGGTGATGCAGAAACCCTATCAGAACAGGAGATGCTTGATGAATCTCGTAACGTGGAAGCTGACCTGATTAAGATTTCGCATCACGGAAGCAACTCCAGCTCTTCAAAGGCGTTTTTAGATGCTGTAAACCCCAAATATGCTGTTATTAGCTGTGGTGTAGATAATTCCTATAACCATCCCCACAAGGAAGTAATAAACGCTCTAACCAAAAGGAAAATTGAAATATTAAGAACCGACCAAAACGGTACAATAACCGCTATATCTGATGGAGTTAATATAGAAATTAAAAAGGAAAAATAAAAAATATATTAACTTAAGAGCTTGTTTAACCGATAAACTATTAAAGTCCAATATATTAAAAGGAGGTGTTATTCATGAGCATGACAATAGGAAGTTATGGAAACAATAATTATGTAAGCTCTTATGATTCCCCTTACGCTAGAGGTATTTCTTCCGGTAAAAGAATTAATAAAGCTGCTGACGATGCCGCAGGGATGGCAATTGCTAAAAAACTTGAAAAAGAAGTAAGTTCTTTATCAAAGGCTACGAATAATGCATATGACATGAAAAACCTTACAAATGTTGCAGGTGGTGCATTAAATAATATTTCTGATAGCATCGGCAGAATTAGAGAAATTGCAGTTCAAGCCTCAAATGGTATTTATACTAGTTCCGACAGGCAAGGAATGCAGGAAGAAGTTAACCAATTACTTGATAATATTGACTCAATTGCTAAAAACACTGAATTTAACACTATGAAACTGCTTGACGGTTCTTTTACCAATAAAAATGCTCAAATTACCACAAGCGGATCAGGCATGGATGTTTCAATTTCAAGTTCTCTAACTGATTCACTTGGTATAAGCGGATTTGACGTAACCAGCGGCAATGTAGACTTATCAAAACTGGACAACGCTCTTGAAAAAGTTTCAAGTAGCTCTGCAAACTTAGGTGCTGTTTCAAATCGTCTTGATTCTACAATTAGATACAATGACATAGCGTATTATAACCAAGAAGTGGCAAGAAGCAGAATAGAAGACCAAGACATCGCAAAAGGCATGATGGAAATTAACAGAAATAAAGCTTTGGAACAATATAATATTTCCATGCAAAAGCAAAAAATGCAAAATGCTGGTATGATGATTTCTTTGATTGCTTAATTTTGTAGTTGTAGAAGTAAAATTTAATTAAATTTTAGCTTTAGATTAAAGTTTAAGGCTTCCTGGATTTTAGAAATCAGGAAGCCTTTAATTATTTAACTTGAGTTTGACAAAATGGAATAAGCACCTTATGAAAGAGATTGTGGCGTTTTTGACGCTTGTTATAATTTAATCAAAGTTCCAAGGTTGAAGAAATGTGTTTTGCATACGTAGAACTCGCATTAATTGAAAAATGTTGGTTGAGTAATTTATTCTTTATTTCCAAGTAACCATAAAACATCTTCTTTTAAGACTTTTGCTATAGCCACTAGTTCTATATCTGTAACAGGTCTTGTACCTGCCTCAATTTTAGAAATTGCAGTTTCATTTAGTTCAATTCCTTCGACATGTAATCTTGCAATCAAATCTAATTGTGTGACTTTAGGGCTATGTTTAAACCTAGCTTCTTTAAGGCGTTTTCCAATTA
>CAZTAY010000148.1:0-4951 GCA_964611655.1 uncultured Eubacteriales bacterium | reverse complement strand
AAGGTTCAAAACCCTGAGCCCTAAATAAATGGAAACGAACAGAAAAGCCTGTTACTCTCAAAATAAAGTAACAGGCTTTTTGTCTAAACCTAAAGGATTATTTTTGACCTTTAACTCCCATGATATAAATTCCCACAAGCTCAACTTTCATGTTTTTCTTAACCATTATCTTGTTAAATACCTTTTTGTCGCACATAAGCGTCATAATCTGGGGACCAATTTTAGCCTGAACGAAATAGTTTTTCCTCATCTTAACAACCTTTGGCAGTTTATCCACAACAGCCTTTGGCAGCTTAACGTTTTCAACCTTATCCTTCTTCTTGTCAATTACAAATATGTTTGCCACTTGACTGTTTCTGTCAATTAAGTCCTGGCGTTCTTTCATCTTAACAGCCATTTTCCGATTCAGATAATAAAGCCCCACTGCTATTACAGCTATGATAACAAGAATCAATATAATAATATCCGATAATTGCAAAACAATACCTCCCAGCCCATTTATAAATTATAGCCAATGAACTTAAAATAAACACCATATGACAGTCTATTTTCCGTATAGCTTCGTCTTAGTCAGTTACCATACCTTGCATATGGCTTATTCCTAACCTTTCTCTACGAAAAGTACTCCCAAGTTGTACATCTTTCAAGTTCTACCACTATAAAAGTTAGCATCTGATATTTTACCACTAATTTCAAAGAATTGGAAGAGCTTTATTAAATTAAACTTAAATGATAATTACATCAGTCTATATTTATGTTATAATAAATCAATTCACCAAAAAGGAGTATTACGAATGCTAAGAAAAGAAACATTAGACCTTCACAAGAACCATCAAGGCAAGATTGCTGTTGTAAGCAAAGTCCCGGTTAAAAATTCAAAGGACTTAAGTCTTGCCTACACTCCCGGCGTTGCAGAGCCTTGCAGGGAGATAGTAAAAGACAGAAGCTTGATTGATATATATACCAACAGACAAAACATGGTTGCAGTGGTTTCAAACGGCACAGCCGTGTTAGGTCTTGGGGACATTGGCGCTTATGCTTCAATGCCTGTTATGGAGGGCAAGGCAGTATTATTCAAGAGCTTTGCAGGTGTTGACGCATTCCCCATTTGTTTGGACACTAAAGACACAAAAACTATTATCGAAACAGTGAAACTAATGCAGCCCACTTTTGGGGGCATAAACCTTGAAGATATAGCAGCTCCGCAATGCTTTGAAATTGAACAAGCCCTAATAAACGAAATGGATATACCTGTTTTCCATGACGATCAGCACGGAACGGCAATTGTGGTAATGGCAGCCTTAATTAACGGACTAAAACTCCTTGGCAAGCCTTTCGACGGAATCAAGGTTGTAACAAACGGTGCAGGTTCGGCCGGCATTGCAATTATAAACCTGCTAATTAGCATGGGCGTAAAAAATATTATTATGTGCGACAGACACGGCAGTATCTATTCAGGCAGAAAAGAAGGCATGAACCCTTATAAAGAAAAGATTGCAAAACAGACCAACCATGAAAAAAAGGCTTGCAGCCTTAAAGAAGCTCTTGAAGGTGCGGATGTGTTTATAGGCGTATCCACTGCAAACTGCGTGGATTACCATATGGTTAAATCCATGGCAAAAGACCCTATAATATTTGCCATGTCAAACCCCGACCCCGAAATTTTGCCTGATATTGCTTTTTCGGCAGGAGCAAAAATTGTAGGCACAGGCAGGTCAGACTACCCAAATCAGGTTAACAATGTTGCGGCATTTCCGGGTATTTTCAGGGGTGCGTTGGATTGCGGCGCAACTGTGATTAATCAAGAAATGAAAATTGCTGCTGCTTATGCAATTGCAGGTCTTATAAGCGACAAAGAACTTGATTTTGATTATATTACACCAAAGGCGTTTGATGAACGACTTGTACCTGCGGTTGCAAAAGCAGTAGTAAAAGCAGCAATTGACACGGGCGTTGCCAAACGAAACATTACACCTCCTGAAATTGATGAACGACTTAAAAAATTACTTGATTAGCTAATAGATTGGAATGAACTAATGTATACAATTGCTTTATGTGATGACGACATTAATTATGCAGACATGATTCATTCTCTTGTTTTAGAATTCGCAGGTCAACTAAGCATTGGAGTTGATATTTTAAAGTTTGATTCAGGCAAGAAATTCCTAGAGCTGCTAAAAAATGGCAGTACCCATTTTGATATAATATTTCTGGATATAGATATGCCAGAACTAAGTGGCTTGGAAACCGCTGATACACTAAGGTCAAAGGGTATCGACAGCGTTTTGATATTTGTTACATCAATGGAGGACAAAGTATTTGAGGCGTTTGGCTACAATGCACTTCGTTTTGTTCTAAAAAGAAATTTAAAAAGAGATTTGCAGGACGCTTTTGTTAAGGCAATAGAAACCCTGAACCAGTCCAAAAATCTACTAAGCTTTAAAACAGGCGAGGGGATTATCAGACTAGCCGTAACAGAGATATTTTATTTTATATTTGAAAACAGAAAAGTTAATGCAGTATGCCGAAACAATGCTTCATATGCTCTAAATTCTATGACCCTTTCCAATATTGAAGAAATGATGTCGGACAAAGGGTTTATCAGCATTAACCGCTATGTGCTGGTTAATGTTAAGTATGTAAACGGAATCAACAAAAACTCTCTGACAATGGATAATGGAGAAGTGTTTGACATAAGCCGTCCCAAGCTTAAAAATGTTTATAAATTAATCGCTGACTATTTAAAAGCCTAAAGAGGTGTCAAATGCTTGTAAATGTTGCTCAAATGGTCATATCCCTAAGTGTTCCTATTTCAGAGATTTTGTTTTCGTTTATTAACTTGATGATTATGTTCTTCTTCTTTTCATTTACTTTAGGCAGGTCAAAAGGAAGAAGAACTTATATAATATCCATTGTAATGTTATCAGGATTACAAGCCGGTTTTGCATTATATAATTCCTTTTCATCTCCAAACATGGTATTGCTGATTGCATCAGCTTTTGTGTTTGGATTGCTTTTATTTAAAGGAAGTTTAGGAAAAAGAATTTTCTATATTACAATATTTAGCGTCTGTATTTTATTTGCAGAGCTAACAGTGTTTTACTTTGCTCAGTTTATATTTGACATTCCAACGAACATTAACTTAGTGCTGTACCCTGATTCATTAGAAAGAATTGTTTATAAATGCTTAACTAAGGTTATAACTGTATTCATACTGTATTTCATTGCAAAGAGAAGCAGTGAAAAGGTTTACATTCCTCTGAAATATTTCATGTTCATATTCGGCATTTACGCCTTTTCGGTCATAGCACTGCTCTTTTTATTCGAACTCTGCCTACACACCGATAAGCAATTTAATAGAATCACATTACTTTCTGTTTTTATTACATCAATTAGTATTATGCTGGCTGATATATTTGTTTTTATTGTATTTGAACTACTAAGCAAATATTTCAGCGACAAAGAAACAGCACGTCTGCTTTTTAATCAAAAAACCATGACGGAAAAATACATTCTTGAAAACGAAAAAAATTACAAAGAAATAAGAAAGCTATGGCATGATTTAGGTAATCACCTAAGCATTATTCAAGCCTATTTAAATGAAAACAATAACCCCAAGGCGAAGTCTTATATAAATGAGGTTCAAACAGGTTTTCAAAATATTCCGGTTGTGATTAAAACCGGCAACGAAATTGCTGATATAGTTATAAATCAAAAAAGAGCCACAGCCCTTGATAATCATATTGCATTTGACGTAACTGCACATGTGGGAGAGCAACTTAATATAAGCCAAAGCGACTTATGTGTATTATTAAGCAATTCCCTCGATAACGCAATTGAAGCAAGCCAGCATCTGGAGCAAGAACAGAGAAAAATTACTTTAAATATAAGAACTCATAAACAATTCTTGCTGCTGGATATTCAAAACAATGCCCTTGAACCCATTTCCCTTTCCGGGAGGCTGAAAACAAGAAAAAAAGATTCCTCAAACCACGGTCTTGGAATCTTGAGCATGGAAAGCATAGTTAAAAAATATAGTGGAGATATTAACTATGAATATAGTAATGGTGTATTCAGTTTAACAATTATGATAAACATTTCGGGTGAATACTAACAATTCAAACAGAAAAAACAACAATTCAAACATATTTTAACAAAGCATATCTTTTTCATATTATCATTAGCTCATAAATAAAAAAAGGGGATAATGATTATGAAATTAAATTATTTATTAACAGTTGGAGTGGCAACACTAATGATTTCTTCAGGGGTTATGGCATTTGTTCCAAAGGACTTCACAGAAAAAACCGAGATTAGTTCTGTAAACATAAGTGAAGCTCAAGTAAAGCAATTGGAAAACAAGATAATTGCAAAAGAAGCAGAAGAACTTACGACTGAAGAACTAAAAAAACTAGACTTGCAGGATTTTAACATGCCTTCAAAGAACTTTACGGCATATCAAGCAAAGGATGTAGAAATTAATAACAAAGGAATCGTCATAACTGCAAACGACTACGGTTTTTCACTTAAAAAAGGTGATATTGTAAGAGTGAATTCCGTAAACAACGAAAATGATAGTCAATACTACAGTGTAGGTTATGTTAAGAACGGCGAATATACAAGCACTTCTGTAGGCAAAATGAACGAGCCTTTAACTGCATGGGAAGTACTTGACAACAAGGATGCAGGGCTCTATGAAATATTGATCAAATCAGAATCTACCACCTCCAAAGAATTTGATGTTATTGTTACTATTGAGAGAGAATTATAAAAATATCTTTTCAATACAAAATTAAAACGTTATTCCAAAGCCACCAAGTTAGACAAGCTATAATAAGGTGGCTTTTGTTGTTATTAGAAACAAATTAAAAACATAAAACAACTATCTAATCTTACGCCGCTCTGTAATTAAAAGGTATCTTTTTCACCCAACAACCACAATATATCAACA
>CAZTAY010000147.1:0-4984 GCA_964611655.1 uncultured Eubacteriales bacterium | reverse complement strand
CTCGGCAAAATCTCGGAACGCTGCCGCAGGTTATCGTCTGTCATGGCAAGAATAGCCTCATCATCGGTCATGTTGCGGACAATACAGGGCATATTCGCGTATCCTGCCATCTCACTTGCCTTGTGGCGGCGGTGTCCGGCTACAATCTCATAGCCGCCATCCTCGCGGGGGCGCACAATGGCGGGCTGATTTACGCCGCCTGTTCTAACGCTTTCCACAAGGGAGCGCATTTCACTGTCGTCCCGAACGCCGAAAGGGTGGTTTTTGAAAGCGTGCAGCTCGGAAAGATTGAGATAGACAATCTGCTCCGTTTCGCCGCGCGTTGCGTCGCGTGGTTCGGGCGGCGGCGTGGGCTCGGGTGGAGTAGACGGCGTTTCCTCTTTGGCGGGGGCTGTTTTCTTGCTAACACTTGCCGCCTGTTTTGCGGGTTTCTCGGCTTTGGGTGGCTTTTCGGGTTTGTCCGATTTTTCAGCTTTGGAAGCCTTTCCGCGCTGCGCCGCTTTCTTCTCGGCGGGTTTTTCCGGCGCGGCTGGCTTTTCCTGCGTAGACGGCTTATCCTCTGCGCGTAACTCGGCCTCCTGCGCTGCCTTTTGCTTTTCAGAAACAATCTCATTGATTTTCTCGAACGGCACAACAACATCGCTTGCAGCAGGCGTTGCACTCACATTGTCGGGGGCGGGGATATGCTCCCCATCAAAGTCAAACGGCGCGGGAGGGTCTGGCAGTTCCTCGCCCATCTTTTCTAAAGCTGCCTTGCCCTCCTGCTCCAAAATGGCCTGTTCCTCCGGCATTAAATCCGGGGGCAAGGCGTTTTCGGGCATAGGTGGGGTTTCGGGCGTTGGTTGCATATCAGCCGCTTTTTCAACTTCGGGCGGGGTTACTGCCGCGCCGTCCGCTTTGGGCTTGTCATCATTTTTCGTCATGCGTTTTACCTCCTGTTTAGATTTTTGGCATGAAAAAAAGCCTCGCTTTTCAGCAGGCCCGGTGGGTTGGTATTCCCCCTTTCGCTCACATAGCAAAGCGCCGCCCATAGTCTTATAGGGCGAGCGCTTGCTGTAATGTGATAGCTTGTATTGTTTTTTAGTGCCCTTATCCCTTGTGGAATAAGTGATTTTGCAGTTTTCCTTAATTAACCGTGGCCACTGGTGCTACCGGTGCTACTGGTGCTACCGGTGCAACAGGTCCAGCAGGAATTCCAGGCACAGCGATAATAGCGGGATCAATTAATAATAATTACAATTACTTCACAGGTACAGTTGAAAAGTCCATAGATAATAACTACAGCATTGCAATATTCAATAACAGCAGGCAAACTAATAGGATTGCTGATTTTACCAATGAAGGCTCTATACTTTTTAATGATACAGGTTTGTTTAAAATTAGCTATGGAGTTAATGGGGAAATTTCAACAAGCGTCTTTTTAGAGCTTATAATTGACGGCGAAATTCTTGACAAGAGTCAAGTTCTTAATTTTAAGAATAACGAAGGTAATGCTGGATTTATTGTTTTGGAAGTTGACCATAACACTGCTCTGTCTCTTAGGATTTGGAATCAACTGGACGGCTTATCCGAAAAGAATCTAAGCGCCTATATTTTAATTGAAAAAATGTAGAGGTGTTTAATATGAAAGAAAAAGATTGTTATTATGATCATTGCAAATACTGTGACTGCTGTTGTGACTGCTGCTGGTGCTGTGACCCGGGCGCAACAGGTGCAACGGGAGCTACTGGTGCAACAGGCGCTACTGGATCAACCGGCGCAACGGGCTCAACGGGAGCTACTGGTGCAACTGGTGCAACGGGTGCAACTGGCGCAACTGGACCCGCATTCGGATCAACCGGCCCAACAGGTGCAACAGAGCGTGTCATTTATGCACAACTTTAAGCATTGACATACCAGTAATAGACCAGGATTTCCTGAAAGGCATAGTTTTTATTGACAAACTGTCTTGCCTGCCGATGTTTTATTGTCGGCGTAATCATCTCTAAACAAGACGCTCTCAAAATCAATGAGGATATCCGGCGTCTTCAGGCAGAACAGCTAAAACATAATCTGTGCTAACTTCAAAAAGATTTGTTTTCAAAGACGGTCAAATAATGAGAGAATTATCAAAAAGAGAATGAATAACGATGTGAACAAGCTAACGATTTCTACGATGTTTTGAAGAGACATTTTTGCTTGGTTTTGCTTGGTTTTGCTTGCTTTTTAAGGGCGTGTTCCCACTAATGGAATAGCAAGATTTTCAAGCTCTTTTAAACGAAAAAAGGATTGTAAACCTACGTAATCTAGCACATTTGGCGTACTGTATACACACAAGTGTATTGAATAGACGACCTTTATCTGTTAAAATAAGTAATGGGTGATTAATTAATGAAACTGTATTTTGCTATTTTAATATGTGCTCTAGTTTTTGCTGGCTGTAAATCCAATCAAAATATTCCAGATACGGAAATAAAACCAATCCCTCAAGATACCCAGAATACAACAAAGGAGCAAGTGCCTGAAAGTAAATTAGTTGGCACTTTAGAACCTCAAAAAAAAATTGTTCTTATAAATCCTGATGGAATGACAATTGGAGAACGCTTTCATCTTCCGGAAGGGTATTCCAGAGTTCCTGTAGATGATAATCCGTTTGGAGAATATTTAAGGAATCTTCCGCTAAAACCAGACGGTTCAAGGGTAAAATACTATGACGGCAGAGAGAAGCAAGCAGATGTTTATTTAGCCGTTGTGGATTTTGCTCTTGGTGACCGAGACCTACAACAGTGTGCCGATGCCGTTATTCGTTTAAGAGCGGAATACCTGTATTCAAAAGAACTTTATGATGAAATAGCCTTTCATTTTGTAAACGGTTTTAATGCCGATTTTAGCAAATGGTCAGCCGGTTTCGGCATATCTGTAGACGGCAACAATGTAACGTGGGTACAAAATGATGATAATAACTCTTCCTATGAAAGCTTCCAAAAATATTTGAATATAGTTTATGCGTATGCCTCCACCTTATCACTTACCAACGAGCTGAAACCCAAGGATATTAACGATATGAAAATTGGAGATGTGTTTATAAAAGGCGGTTCGCCTGGGCACGCTGTTATTGTAGTAGATATGGCTGTAAACGAAAGCAATGGTAAGAGGCTCTTTATGCTTGCACAAAGTTATATGCCTGCGCAAGACATTCAAATACTAAAGGGGCAGGAGGACAGCTGTCCTTGGTACGTTTTGCAAGACCAAGGCATGATAAGTACCCCTGAATGGAAATTTGACACAGAGGAGCTGAAAAGCTGGCAGTAAAAAATGATTTGTGTGCATTCCTACTAATTTGATTGATGACTGATATATAATGGCGGATGCCGTGTGACTGGAAAGAGGAATTTGAGCCCCACAAGCTAGACTAAAAATAATAAGGAGAGGCATTATGAGAAAAATCAGAACTAAAATCATGTTATCTGTATTAGCGGCAACAGCGTTCACAGCATTGTTTTTAACTTATATGTCAACAGAAATAACCCAGAAGGCAACGGATATTGCAATTACTTCAATTTTAACGGAGACAATTAATATTGCAGCTAGTTCAGCGGAAAATACTATAAAGACATACACATATACTATTGGCGAAATTGCAGCTTCCACGGTGCTGACAAGTGAAACAACCACAGTCTCTGAAAAGAAAGATTTTTTGGATAGCAGGGTAAAAGCTTACTATATGCGAGGGGCAGGGCTTGCAGACTTAACCGGTAAAGACATCTTTACGGGTGATAGCGTAATACAGGAAGACTTTTTTAAGGCAGCAATAGCCGGTAAGGCATACATGTCTTCTCCATATATAAACCAAGATAAAACAGATATGTACATTGTCGTGTCGGCTCCTGTTATGCGTGAAGGGAAAGTCGATTCTGTTGCATATTTCCTTTGCGATACAAAAGTTTTAGCGAATATTATTGAAAATATTACAATAGGAGAAACCGGTGATGCGTACATTCTTGACAAAAATGGAAATACGATTGCATACGGTGACATATCGCTTGTGCTTAATCAAGCCAATGCAATAGCAGAATCAAAAGAAAATCCTTCGGATAAAAACTTAAAAAATCTCGCAGACATTGAACTGGCTATGGTTCGTGGTGAAACAGGGTTTGGTAGATATATGTATGAAGGAATACCAAACTACCAGGCATACACTCCTATACCAGGCAGTGATGGCTGGAGTATTGCTATTGCAGTTAATGAAGATGAATTTATGATTCCAGCTAAAAACGGCTCTGCTTGGATGTTAGGCTTTGCCGCCGCTATTTGTCTTTTAGGGCTTCTTTTTGCTTCACTTATCGGATCTTCTTTATCAAAACCTATTGTTATGTGTGTGAAAAGGCTGTCCGAGCTTGCAGAAGGAAATTTGAGAAACTCAACGAAAAATACTGCACATGCTAAATTCTTGCCGAAGAATAAGTCTAAGAATAACAAGTCCGCCAATATAAGTAACGAAGTGGGTCAGCTCTCCGAATCAGTCGATTCAGTTCAACATACTATAGCTAAGCTAATTGAAGGCCTTGAAAAGCTTGTTGAAGAATATGGTAAGGGCAATACGAGTAACCGGATAGACGAGAGTCTTTTTAAGGGCGATTATAAAAACGTTGCACGAGGAATTAATTCTTTAGTAGAAAGCTCTCTTGATGACACTAATGCTATTCTTGAAAGTTTTGGTGCTGTAGGCAACGGTAATTTTGATGCAACGCTTAAACCATTTCCTGGTGATAAAAAAGCAGCAAATGATAGGTTTGACGAGTTAAAAAATAACATAGTAGCACTTAGTATAGATGTGACAAGGTTGATTGAAGGTGCAATAAACGGAAGGCTGGAAATAAGAGCAGAGTCGGAGAACTACAATGGAGGTTGGAGAACTTTGACAGAAGGGCTTAATAATCTGCTTTCTGCTGTTAACAACCCCATTCAAGAGGTTAATGGGGTTTTAAGTGAATTGCGCAAGGGT
>CAZTAY010000146.1:0-5079 GCA_964611655.1 uncultured Eubacteriales bacterium | reverse complement strand
TTATTTATAAACCGTTTTCATAAACAGGCGAAAATTTACGAAGGGATTCCACAATAAGAGGTAATTCCTTCATAAGCGCATCAATGTCAGATTCCTTGCTGTACTTGCCAAGGGTTAGTCGTAATGCCCCTTGAATCTTGCGTCTGTCTTGGTCTATTGCAAGCAAAACATGCGATGCTTTTGATTGTCCGGCAGAGCAAGCGGAGGCACTTGATGCCTGAAAGCCCTTTGCGTTTAAAAGTGTTAGAATACTTTCTGCCTCCACATAATCAAAAGAAATATTAACGTTGCCCGGCAAACGAGAGGTTTTTGAACCGTTAAGGTAAGTATCCGGAATTTTCAAAAGCCTGTCTATCAGAGTATCTCTAAGTTTTAATATGCGTTTGCCGTCAGAGATAAGCTCTTCTTTTCTAAGCTCTGATGCCTTGCCTATTCCCACAATACCGGGCACGTTTTCAGTGCCTGCTCTCATACCGCGTTCCTGTCCGCCTCCATGTATATAAGGCTCTAAAAAAATTCCGTTTCTTACATATAAAATGCCAATGCCTTTAGGACCATAAATTTTATGTCCGGACATGGTTAGCATATCAATATTCATTTTCTTAACGTTAATTTCCACATGACCGCCTGCCTGAACTGCATCCGTATGAAAGAGTATGCCGTGTTCTTTTGCAATTTCCCCCATTTCTTTTATTGGCTGTATTGAACCGATTTCATTATTTGCAAACATCACTGATATTAAAATAGTATCATCCCGAATACTTTCTTTTAAGGTTTGGGGGCTTACAATACCCTCCTTATCAGGTTTTAAGTATGTCACTTCAAAGCCTATTCTCTCGAGATATTTACAACAGTTCAGTACAGCATGATGCTCAATGTTCGTTGTAATGATATGTCTGCCCTTTTCGCTGTTTAAAAACGCACCGCTTTTAAGAGCCCAATTATCTGATTCTGTTCCGCCGGATGTAAAATAAATTTCAGTAGACTCACAGCCAAGAAGCGCTGCAACCTGTTCCCGTGCTTTATCAACTGCTTTCCTGCTTTTTTTAGCAAGGTCATAAACTGCAGAAGGGTTACCAAAGAAATATTTAAGGTAGGGTTCCATCTCGAAATAAACTTCTTCTCTCAAAGGAGTGGTTGCTGCGTAATCAAAATATATAGTATCCATTTACATTCCCCTTTATATAAATACTCAAATGCTATTTGAGTAAAACGAAAATTATAGTGCCATGCTCTTAACAGTAGTTTATTTTAAGTATGAATATATTGTTACTTATATATTTATGTAAGATACTGTCCAAATTAATGTTTTTAAATTCCTTGAAAATATATCAATTTTAATGTAGAATTCAATAAAAGGCTGTACATATGATTCCTGATTTCCGTATTACATACTCATTGATATAAGCAATATGCGGTATTATCGTTTAAAAACGATAAAGAAGGGAGCAGCAAAGATGAAAAGGAGTTTTTACTACTTAAGTGAATTCAAAATAGGCGAAAAATTTACTACATTGTCACGTACTGTAACTGAAACAGATGTTATAATGTTCGCGGGGCTGACCGGGGACAATAACCCCATTCACACAGATCAGACCTTTGCGGAAAAACTGCCTTTTGGAGCAAAGATTGCCCATGGTATGCTTGGCGCATCCATTGCAATAGGACTTTGGGGCAGGCTGGGTTTGGTAGACGGCTCAACCATTGCCGCATTGTCAACAGAGTGGAGGTTCATTGGCGCAATTGCTATTGGTGACACTATTCATGCGGAAATTGAGGTTCTAGATGTAAAACAATCAACCTCCAAACCTGACAGAGGCGTACTTACAATTCAGTACACTATAATTAATCAGAACAATGTAGTATGTCAAATAGGAAGTGTTGCGGCAATGCTTAAGTGGGCTCCTCAAGAAGGCGAATAAGCTTCATTTTACGTAAATAGGAGGGTAACATGCAAAAACGTATCTTGCTAGTTGTAATTAGTATTCTTTTATCTTTTACATACTGCTTTACAACAGTATTTGCAAATGAATATGATACATACTCTATTAAAGGAGATCAACAGGGTGAGGGTGAGAATACATTCTATTCAGATCCTAATTTACCCCAGCCATTAACAGAACCTGATATGCTTTATATTGAACCAGAACCAGAGCCGGAACCTGAACCCGAATCTGTTTTGCCTTCTCCTGATAACATAAAGAAAAAGGACGAATTAAACAAATACATAGACGACTATATTGAAGCAAAACTTAATTCCCTTCCACCTGCGCCGGAAACATTTCTTATTGCATCAAAGGCAGGTTTTTTTAAAGCTGCATCAATTGCTAAAGGCAGTTTAGGTTCATTTTCAGGCGGTGAAGCCGTTAAGGTTTACGAAAGCAGTATGGGCTGGACAAAGGTAAAATGGGGAGAAAAAACAGGATATGTTTTAACAAAGTTAATAAACTTTGGTGCATACGACAAAAATGCAATAAAATTGGAAGCTCTTTCAAAGCTGAAAAAGCTTAGTTCTTATAAGACAAAATTCAGCGGAAATCAATTAAACCGTAATCATAACATAGAAAAGGCATGTTTTGCTAACACTAAAGCTTACAATCCTGGCGAAACAGCATCATTTAATTCTAATACAGGTCCTTCAAACACCGCTGCAACAGGTTATTTACTTGCAGGAGCACTCCAAAACGGAGAACCTATTTCCGCATATGGCGGAGGTATTTGTCAGGTTTCAAGCACTATTTATAATGCAGTTGATGGAGCTTCTGGTATTAAAATTACAGCAAGAAAAAGCCACAGCGCCAGAGTTAATTATGTTCCTGTTGGAAGGGATGCAACAGTTTCATACGGCGGAGTCGACTTTAAGTTCAGAAACGATAGAAGTACACCTGTTTATGTAGATTGTGTTTGTGATCATATTTCTCATACAGTAACGGTTACTGTATATGGGCTATAAGCAAATGAAATGCAGTCAGTATGAACAGCAAAACAGGTTGATGTATAAAATAGATCTGTATAGAATACTTACCCAGAAACGCTAATGTGTTGATGGGTATGTTTTTAATGCCTGAAACAAGTCCTTGATTAGAGTCAGCAAAGGTTCCTTCTTTAAAAATACTTTTTTTGTTCTTGTATACAACTTGACCGATTACCACTCCCAAAAAGAAATAACCTGACCAGGGAAACATTGGATAATAATCATAGCTTTTATAATCCGATGTTAATATTCCTAGGGGAAATAAAAAGGGAATTTCTGTTTTCACTTTAGCAAAATAATCCCCCAGCAAAAAGGCCAGGGGGATTAATGCAATTGTAGTATAAAACCTTAAGTTGTCATTTTTAATTAACTTTTCAATAATTCCGGATAGGATCATAACGCTGCCTAAGAAATGCAGTATACCAAAGGAAATATAGTATTCACCCATGATAGGTATGCTTGCAATTGTGATTATCATAGCACAGGCCAGAACTTTTAAACCTCTTTTTATGTTGCTTCTTGAAATCTGACCGCTGATTCCCGATACAATCATAAACAATATAGCAGCAGTCATTCCGGCATATTTCCAAAAACCTTGTGTATAACTTATACCGTAATCAAAGTAATGCACCAGGTCAAATATCATGTGAAACAACATCATCAGAACCACTGCAAAACCTCTTACAGCATCAATCTCAATTATTCTTTGTTTCTTGCTCAAACCAACACCGCCTTTAAAATACATTCAATATAATTTTAAACGTGTTTGGTTTAATTTGCAAGATTAAAAATCTAACTCCAGTCCTTTAAAAGCTTAATAAGCATATTGGAGAAGCTGGTTTTTTCAATGTCTTTAGCTGCTATAAGCTCTGATTTACCCACTTCTTTGCCCTCCATGAAATATGTTATGTCACCTACTACATCACCTTTTTTAATTGGGGCTTTTACTCCGTCTGGAAGGTTAATTTTCTTTTCAAGCTCGCCTTTAGCACCTTTAGCCATTATATAGCTGACCTGATTCTTAACAAGAGCATCTACCTTGTCTTCCATACCCTTAAAGACTTTAACAGCACCGATCTTTGTGCCTGCTTCATCGCCTTTTATTACACCGTAGTTTGCAAATCCAAAATCAAGCAAGCGTGCGGTTTCTTCAAAACGTGTTTTAGGATCAGGAGAGCCCAAAACCACCGCAACCATTTGCATGTCTCCTCTTTTTGCTGTTCCTGAAAGACAGTAGAGTGCTTTTCCGGTAGAACCTGTCTTAAGTCCTGTTGCCCCTGAATATGACTTGATAAGTTTGTTTGTGTTTGTTAGACCAAATTCTGAAGTTCCTCTTCTTGTTGTGTGTGTAATACTGTCCATCCAAGTTGTAGTATAGTCAAAAACATCAGGGAATCTGGTTATGAGTTCGCTACTCATAATGGCAATGTCATATGAAGAGGTTAAGTGGTTATCGTCGTCAAGACCGCAAGCGTTTACAAAGTTTGTATCATTCATACCAAGCTCTTTTGCCCTTTTGTTCATTAACTGCACAAAGGATTCTTCGCTTCCGCCTATATATTCTGCCATAGCTACAGCAGCATCGTTTGCTGAGGCTATTGCAATACATTTAGTCAGGGTCTTAACTGTCTGTTCCTGTCCCGGTTCAAGGAAAACTTGTGAACCGCCCATGTTTGAAGCATGTTCACTTATGGTTACTACATCATCCCATTTTATTTTGCCGTCTGCCACGGCTTCATAAATTAACAGCATAGTCATAACTTTGGTAACACTTGCAGGCGCAAGCTTGTCATGAGCATTATTTTCAACAAGCACCCGTTTAGTAAACGGCTCCATCAATACGGAGCTTTTAGCGTTTACCTCAAATTTATCCGCTGCCAAAACGAAAACTGCTGATTGTGAAATTAAGCACAGAGTAAGTAATAGCACCGTAAAATACTTTGTTATTCCACGCATCTAAACGCCTCCAATTTAATTAATAGGTTTGTTAACAAGTCTCATGGACAAGCTAGGAATTTGCTTGTATACGGCTTGTTCTGCGCTAATACTCTTTTTATAAAAAAGTAAAAAGCAATAAAAGTCTCAATGAAATTTCTATTATGATT
>CAZTAY010000145.1:0-5188 GCA_964611655.1 uncultured Eubacteriales bacterium | reverse complement strand
AATATAACAATACTAATTTCTATTTTCTACTCATTTTGCTAAATTCTTTTTAATCATTTAATCACCCTGGAAATAATATGATAATACCTATATATTTATGCAATGAGGGAGTGATTAAATGAATGCTGCTATATACTCAAGAAAATCAAAAATAAGCCAAAAAGGTGATTCAATAGAAAACCAAATTCAATTGTGCAAAGAATATTTGAAAATTCATTTCCCTGATATAAAAAAAGAAGATATTATTGTATATGAGGACGATGCTGTTATAATAAGTCTAAAACCATAAATACTGTTGTATTTCCAGAAATTATTGTTATAATAAAATTATGTGAGCAATATTTAATAAATCTAAAGGAGCTTAATATGATTACTGTTATTGCTAAAAATTATGTAAAAGAGGGTTCTGCCGAAGAATTTAAAAAGTTGGCTGCTTCTTTAATAGAACTTAGCCAAAAAGAAGAGGGTTGTATAGAATATAACCTTCATCAGGAAGTTTCAAACCCTAATATACTTACTTTCATCGAACAGTGGAAAGATGAAAAGGCAATTGAATTTCATAAAAATACAAAACACTATACTGAAACTATTCCATTACTGGGCGCACTTGCAGCACAGCCTAAGGAAGTTAACCTTTACAAAGTGATATAAGTAAGCTAAGGAGTCTTTTTTGAAGGCTTATCAGGATGCTTACAAAAGGCTTGGGCCTTTTCGTGTGGAAGTTTTCCAAAGCATTTAAAAGTCTTTCTCTTAGAAATGCCTTTAATGTGGGTTGCTTTAAAAAATCTTTGCTACTTTTTTTAATAAAGAAGTGGGGTTGGTGCAAAGCTCAAAGGTTTAATTAGTTGTCAACACCAAAGAAGTCTTATGAAAGGCTTCTTTTTTTGTGATTTTAAGTCAGTTTTCAACATAAAAATAACAAAGGTCAAATTCTAAAGGAGTTTTTTAACCTATGTTTCCATATTCAAAGCGAAATTTTTCTGAAAACAAAGAATGGAACGCATGCGCATATGTTCGAATAAGCCGTGACGATGGAGACAAAAATGAAAGCGACAGTATTAAAAATCAAAAATTACTTATTGCCAAATATGCAGAATCCATGCCCGAAATTACAATTTGTTTAGAACGAGTTGATGACGGATTCAGTGGTGTTGATTTTAATCGTCCAGCGTTTAAATTAATGCTTGAGGACATTAAATCAGGGAAAATTAATTGTGTGATTGTAAAAGATTTATCAAGATTTGGCAGGAACTGGATTGAAACAGGAAGATTTATTGAACAGCTCTTTCCTTATATAGGTGTTAGGTTTATTTCTATAAATGACAATTTTGATTCTCTTTATTCAAAAACAACAGCCGACAGCATTGTCATTCCATTTAAAAACCTTATAAATGATGCTTATAGCAGGGACATCTCTATAAAAACAAAGAGTCAGCTTGAAATAAAACGCAGGAATGGTGAATTTATTGGTGCATTTCCTGTTTATGGATATAAAAAGGATCCTCAAATACCAAACAAGCTAATTATAGATGAATATGCAGCCAGTGTAATTAGGAATATCTTTACTTGGAAAATAGAAGGAATGAGTAATCAAGGTATTTCAGATTTATTAAATACAATGGGAGTGCTTTCCCCATACGAATATAAGCAAAAAACTGAACAGAGATTCAAATCCTCCTTTAAAACTAAAGATATGTCACAATGGTCTGCTATTGCTATTAGCAGAATACTCAAAAATGAGGTTTATCTAGGTGTATTGGAGCAAGGAAAAAGCTACTTAGAAAGTTATAAAATAAAAAAAAGAACTCCAAAACAAAAGCATGAGTGGGTAAGAATCGAAAACTCCCATGAACCAATAATTAGTAAAGATGATTTTGATTTGGTATCAAAACTGCTTAAACAAGATATGAGGATTGCTCCCTATAACATAACACTCTACCCCCTTTCAGGAATAATTATTTGTGGGGATTGCATGGCTAGTATGATAAGAAAGCCCTCCAAAAGCTCCACTAAGGAATATATTTATTATATTTGCAAAACAAATAAGTCAGAAAAGCTATGTAGTAGACATGGTATAAGTTACATTAGTTTACGAAATGTCCTATTAATATATTTCAATATATTATTTTATTTTGCGGATAGTAAATATTCATTAAAACACGAAAATGAAACAAAGGTTAATCTAATAAATCAACTACTTATCCAAAAGAAAAATGAGATAGTTCTAAATAAAAGTAGAAAATCAAGACTTAATGTTGACTTTCAAGAACAAATTATAAATGACAATGAATTTTTCTTATTAAATGAACACTACACTAAATTATTTGATGAAGCTAAAGCATCTTATTTTTCTTTAATAAATGAGCTTAAAAACACAGGAAATAACAAAGATTTGTCTCGCTCCTTAAGTATAAAAATTCTAAAAAAAATAGTCGTACATGAAAAAAACAGGGTTGAGATTGAATTTTCATTTGATGATATTTACTTACAAGGCAGGTTTTAATTATGCATGAAAATTACACTGTCTGCTTTTACATAAGACTGTCTAACGAGGATGATAATGAAGGCGAAAGCAATAGTATTAAAAATCAACGAGATTTATTAAGTAGTTTTGTTGCTACTCACCCTGAATTGTCAAAATGCAGAATTATTGAGTTTTGCGATGATGGTTACACTGGCGTTAATTTCAAACGCCCAGGCATGTCCGCTATGCTCGAAAAAACTTGTAAGGGCGAAATCCATTGCATTATTGTTAAGGACTTTTCAAGATTCGGCAGAAATTATATTGAAACAGGTCATTACTTAGAGCAGGTTTTTCCCTTTATAGGTGTTAGATTTATTTCTGTAAACGATAGATATGACAGTCAACAAGATGTTTGTTTCAATTTTGATTCTGCTATTAAAACATTGGTATATGATTTGTATAGCAAGGATTTATCGCAAAAAGTAAAAAGTGCAATACAAACCAGAAAGCAGCGAGGAGAATTTTTATCTCCCTTTGCCCCCTATGGATTCGTCAAATCAGAGGACAATAAGAATAGGCTTTGTATTGATAAAGATGCGTCAAAAATCGTACAGTACATCTTTGAGCTTGCAAATAAAGGTTTGAGACCGAAAGAGATAACAACCCTTTTGAACAAAGAAAATATCCCCTCACCAAGCGCATACAAACGTTTAAAAGGCGTAAATAGAAACTGGTTAAGAGTAAGTATTGTTGGTGAATTTTGGGATATTAGCACTGTTTGGAGGATATTACATGATCAACGATATATCGGTAATTCTCTTAGCAATAAATCCACTAGAATAAGAGTAGGTCATTCATCTGCAAAATCCCTTAGTGAAAAGGATTGGATTGTTGTAAAAAACACACACGAAGCAATCGTGCCTATAGAATTATTTGAAAAAGTCCAAAAAACTGTAAGAAAAAACAATAATTTGCCCAAAATATCTAATAATGAGAGAATCCTAAAAGGGCTGTTACGCTGCCATAACTGTAACCGTGCTTTAGTATATGTTAACGGATTTTACAAATGCCACACACATCATCACACAAATGCTGAGACTTGTAAAAATATTGCTATATCTGAATCATGCTTAAAAAATGTCCTTTTGTCTATTATTCAACATAATATAATATTGTTAAATGACAAATTAAGGCCTACCCAAACAATTAAAATTGAAACAGAACAAAAAATAAAGACATTACATAATAAAATTGACTTGCTAAATATAGAAAAGATTAAAAATTATGAACAATATAAAGACGGAAAAGTATCAAAAAGTTCTTATTTAAATTCCAATGATTCCATTAATGAGAAAATTTCAGACATTCGAATGGATATAGATGACATAAAAGTATTGTTCCAGAAAAGTAAAGATAACTCATTAATAAACCAGCTTGATAGGGATATTGTTAGAGCTTTAGTAGAGAAGATTATTGTTTATGGTGCAGATCGTTTACTAATTCATTGGAGATTTTTGTACCTGACTTGACACCAGACGACGAAGGCTACTCCGGTGGAAATACAAACAGGCCAAAGTTCACAAGTCTTATAAAAGACATCAGCAGCAACAGAGTTAATATTCTGATATGTTATAGGCTTGACAGAATAAGCAGAAATGTTGCTGATTTCTCTTCTGTACTGGACATTCTAATGCAACACAATGTTATATTTGTTTCTATAAAAGAGAATTTTGACACATCATCTCCAATGGGCAGAGCAATGGTTTATATAGCATCTGTTTTTGCTCAATTAGAGCGTGAAACAATTGCCGAAAGAATAAAAGATAATTTGAGTGCTCTAGCAAAAAACGGACGTTATCTTGGAGCAGTTCCTCCTGAAGGTTATGAAAAAAAGAAGGTTTACATTGAATCTGAAAATAACCAAAAATATTATAACATACTTGAAGAAAACAAATTAGAATCCTCAAGAGTTAAGTTAATATTTTCTAAGTACTTGTATTTCCAAAGTCTTAATAAGCTGGCTGATTATTTAAGGGAAAACCGAATCTTAAACCGTAACAATAATCTTTATAGTACGGTTGCTCTTAAAAGAATTTTAACTCATCCAGTATATGTGTGCGCTGATGCTAAAGCATATGAATATTTCCAAGAGCAGGGAGTTAATTTGATTGGAAATGTTCAAGACTTTAACGGAAACAATGGTATAAACATTTTTAAGAAATCAAAAAAAACAACCAAGGGGGTTTTCGAAACTGACCCCTCTGAATGGATTATTGGGGTTGGATTTCATCCTTATCTTATTGATTCAAGCAATTGGATCAAGGTTCAAAATATTCTTTTAAACCGAAAAAACAATATAGCTAGAAGAACATTTAGCAAAAGAGGATTATTATCAGGATTGCTAAAATGTAAAATATGCGGTTCTTACATGCGAGTATCTTCCACAACCGCCGAAAGGTTCTATTATGTTTGCGAAAACAAGGATGCTAAATCTGAGTCTAAATGTATCAGCAAAAATATAAGAGGTGATCTTTTTGATTCAGACATTTTGTCCTTTTTAGGTAAACTAACAGAAAGTTTAGAGCTTAGGCTTGATAATACAGAAATAAAATTTTTAATGCAGCTTAAAAAAGAAAAAGAAATTCAACTTAGTAATTTGATGATAAAAATATCCTCTAATAACAAACCTATTATTGAGTCTTATATATCAGACAAAATCGAAGA
>CAZTAY010000144.1:0-5212 GCA_964611655.1 uncultured Eubacteriales bacterium | reverse complement strand
AATTGAATTGTGATCAATGAAAAAATTATATTATCTTGTGCTGAAAAGGATACTATAACAACACTTATAATAATTTGCATAACTATTGTAAGCAGAAAAAACAAATTCGCCTTAGTCAGATCATGAATTTTATCCTTTATTTTCATTCTGTTCACCATACTTTTCTTTGAATTTTCGGTTCAAAATTTCATCCAGAATGGTTTTTATAACTGCAAAACAAGGAACTCCAAAGAGCATTCCCATTACCCCAAAAAGCTGCCCTCCAACCAATATGGAAAATATTACCCACAACGCGGACAAACCAGTGGATTCGCCTAATATTTTAGGACCCAGAATATATCCATCAAACTGTTGTAAACCAAAAATTGCAACCCCAACCCATAGCGCCGTCCAAGGATCGTAAAACAATGTTACGATTACTACAGGAATCCCGCCAATAAAAGGTCCAAAGAAGGGGATCATATTTGTTACGCCTACAATAACTGAAAAAAGCAGAATATAAGGCGGATTTATTATAGAAAGGATTATAAAACACAATATACCTATAATGGTTGAGTCTATTGCCTTGCCAATCAGGAATTGCTCAAAAACCTTGTTGGATTTTCTTGTTACATCTACAATCTTCATTGCTAAGTTTGTGTCAAATAAAACATAAAGGAATTTTTGCATATATGCAGCAAACCCTTCTTTTGCCATAAGAAAATAAAACGCAATTATAATTCCAAGCAAAGAATTAAGAAGTGTTCCTGCTATGGTAACGGTTTGGTTTAAAATCTTTGAAACTACGTTGCTGATTCCGTTAATTGAATCAGCGGCTTTAGACGAGTCGGCAAATGGTGCAAACATCATATCAATAATGTCACCAGTGTCTTTTATATTAAGTTTCTTCAGGTATTCGTTGTTGTTTACCATGCTTTCAATTTCTATCTGTGCATTTCTAACGGTTTCAGGTAATGAATACATAAGATTAACCATGCTACTTAGTATTTCAGGCAGCACATATGCAATTATGCATATGATGAAGCTTATGAATATAACATATGATATTAAAATTGACATGCTTCTCCTGAACATAACTCTATTTTCGAGAAGCTTGTTACGTATAAACAATTTGTTTTCGATTGTCCTAACAATAGGATTAATAAAGTACGCAATAAATGCTCCGTATATAAATGGCGCAAGTACTTTTTGTGTTATCGCAAATATATTGTCTAACTGCAATAATAACACTTCAAAATTATCGATTAACTTTTGAAAAATAAGAGCTAATACGATTACTATAAGTAAATAAGAAGAAATCTTTAGGTATTTTCTATCGAAGCGTATCTTTCGCATACCTTACCTCCTTTAGCTTAACAGTATTTTACTACATTATTCTTTCTAAAGCTACTAAATAATTAAGTCTTAATATAATTGTAAACTCACTTAATAATCAATATTAATTTATTCATTCCACTTTCAGTAATCCCGCCATATTTCGTCACGTATTTTTCTTCCTCCTGTAGAAAGCATTAGTTGTTTCGTCAACCAAATATACAAGCCTTATAGATTCAAAGCAAATACTCACATATATAATTTTAATATTTTCTTAGTCAATATTGATATTTAATTTTTTATGGTCTATAATAATACTTGCAATCGTTTAATTAAACCATTCATATATTATTTTAAGGGGAGTGGTATGCTTGTCCCAAAATACGCGACAAGTTAGGGTTAGTAAGATTAAAACAAACATGGTGCTTGCAAAAGACGTTGTTTCCGAAACCGGTATTACGCTGATGACCGAAAACACTATGTTAAATGACAGAAACATAATGAAGCTAAAGGTTTATGATATACCTTACGTTTATGTTAAAGAGATCGAGGATCTTAATGAGAAAACTTTGTCAGAACCAAAGATCGTAAACTTTGAAAAGCCCGAAAGAGTTAAAATTGAAGAGACACCTGAGTTTATAGAATTTGAAAATCTCTATGATGCTTCCTCCGATCGTGCAAAAGAAAGCTTGCTTTCAATAGGCAAAGGCTCAAATGTTGATTTAGGTCAGCTTTATAAGATTTCTGCTGATATAATGAGCACATTAAGAAGCAAAAGTGACCTTTTTTCTTTCTTGGGTCGGCTAAAGTCAACTGATGATCACACGTACACCCATTGTGTTAACGTTTCTCTCCTTTGTAACCTTTTCGGAATGTGGCTCGGTTTTAAACCCCATGACATAATCAACTTAACAACTTCAGGTCTATTAAGTGATATTGGAAAAACAAGGGTTCAAGAAAATATTCTTAATAAGCCAGGTGCTCTTAGTCAAGAAGAATATGAAGAAGTTAAAAAACATACAATCTATGGCTATAGAATGCTGGAAAAGGCTGACATCCCAAAAGAAATTAAACAAGCAGTTTTGCTGCATCACGAGAAAATTGACGGTACAGGCTATCCAACTGGTGTTAAAGGAGATAATATCCCTCCTTTTGCTAAAATTGTTGCTATCTGTGATATTTATGACGCTATGACTTCTCAACGCTCATATCGTGATCCACTCTGCCCTTTCACTGTTATTAAAACATTTGAACAAGAATCATACGGAAGCCTTGATACTGAATTTTTATTAGTCTTTTTGCAAAACATTGCATATACCTATATCGGAAGTTGGGTTCAGTTATCAGATGGCAGAGAAGGAGAAGTAGTTTTTATTAACTCAAACCATTTGGCTTCTCCAATAGTCAGGGTAAATTCCGAATTTATTGATTTAACTATACGAAAAGACATAACTATAAATTCTTTGGTATAAATCTAAGATATGATCTTATTCAGGGGTGAAAAAATGTGCCAAAAGCATGAAGAACAATTGATTAAAACAAACGATCAACAAAAAGGTCAAACTGAAACAATTAGTAAACTTTTCCGCTTCGAAGTTATGTTAAAGGCAATAGATTTTTATTCCCAAAGTTTCAATCTGGAAACATTGCTTTCTTCAACCAGTGACTTTGTTAATGAGTCCTTAACTCTTGATTCTTCAGCGTTATTTCTAATCAATGACAAAAAAGATAAGTATACCATGTATAATTCAAGGAAGTACTCAATAAATAACTATGAGATTGAATCTTCTGATAATCTAAATAGAATTGCATATTTGTATGGAGATATAATAACTAAGAATTTTGAGCTTTTTTTTGACCCTTCATTTATTGACACCTTTAATCCCAAGTTAGTTATACCCCTTATTGATATGTCCAGATTAACCGGTTTTATAGTTACTGATGGCAAGGCTTTGGGCGAGTTTATAGAGGAAGACTTTGCTATGGCAAGCGGACTTATGCGGATTTTTAAAAATTCACTGGAACGATTGTTGTTAAAGGAAGAGTTATCTAAAATCTTAAGCCAACATAATGACGAGTCTTTCAGTATTTATGCCATTAATGAAAGAACAAGAGAAATATTATCTGAGCACAACATAAATAATATGCTAACTACAAGCATTGACGCAATTTCTGAATTGACCGGAAGCCTTGATACTTATTTCGGATTTTTGGGCGAGGATCATGAATGTATTGAAGTTATACTCGGTAATAACCTAAATCATAAAGCCGAAGAAACAAACAAAGTTATAAAGCTTAAAACCAAGTCCTTAAAAAATAATTTGAGATTTTTTGATATTTCTTCAGACTTTGAATTATTAAAAGAAATATTTGAAAACCCGGAAAAATTACACGAACTAAATGCCGTTAAGATAATTTTGATTTGCACCAGCAAAATAATAGGATTTGTTACTTTAGGCAAAAGAATGACGGGTGAAGATTACACCCAAACCGCAATGGAAGCAGTTGAGCTTTTGGCTTTTACCAACTACTTGGCAAAAAAAGCACGAGAACACAATATAAATAAGAACTGATGGTCAGAATTTACAACATCGATTTTAGAATTTGAGCAGTGACAGTACTGACATACTAAAAAATTATGGAAAGTCACCTAGGCAAAGAATAGCTGATTAATAACTTCAAAGTCTGGGGACAGCTTATTACAAAGGTTCTAAAATCAGAAAGGTCTGTTTTGCAATAATCTACGCAAATCAGACCTTATTTAGTGGTTTTTTATCGTCTTTAACTTACTTTTAGTTCAAGTCTAAGCCTATCTGCTATTAATGCAATAAATTCGCTATTAGTAGGCTTACCTTTATTATTGCTAATTGTATAACCAAATAAACTGTCTATAGCATCAACTTTTCCTCTTGACCACGCAACTTCGATTGCATGTCTTATGGCTCTTTCAACTCTGCTTGGAGTAGTGTTGCATTTTTTGGCAATTGATGGGTATAATTCTTTTGTAATGTAATTTAAAATTTCCATATTATTTACAGACATTATAATTGCTTCTCTCATATAATGATATCCCCTTATATGAGCAGGCACCCCTATTTCATGCAAAATATTTGTGACCCTTGTTTCAAGGTTTGTTGAGTTACGCTGTTTTTCACCAAGTGCCTGCATATTTTTAATGGAAATCTTTGATTGTAAGTAATTTTCTGATTTAACCTCTCTAATCCTTTTCACTAATGACTCCATATCCAAAGGTTTAATCATATAATACTCAACCCCTAAATCCAGAGCTTTTTGTATTGCTTTATCTTGATTTATGCCAGAGAGTATAATAAAAGAAGGTCGATTTTCGCTATTGGCAGTAGATAATTTTTCAATAACCCCAACTCCATCCAAGCGCGGCATATAGTTGTCAATTAACACCACATCCGGTCTCATTTCCAGAATTCTGGAATATGCATCAATTCCGTCATAGCATACAGCAATTACGTTTATGTCTTCTTGCTTTGACAAGTAGCTGTTTACAACATTGCAAAAATCCTGGTTATCATCGGCTATTAATACTCTAATTTTACTAAGTTCCAAATCGATCCCTCCGGCTTCTTTTGTATAATTAATGTTATAAGTTCGGTTATTGCCCTTTGGCAATTTCATCACTATCAGGCTGCTAAAGCAACTTGAAGGACTTATCAAACTATAGGTTAAATAATGGTTGTATTTACAATTATTACCAATTTCTTGTATTATACACTAGGTTTTAATATAAATCAATACCCTTTCCCAAATATTACCAAATTAAGTAAATTTTGTTCATAAAAATAAAAATTTATAATCTTTTTATTATAAATTTTAATAAATTTGCTTATATATTCTATAATCACTTGATTATTGAATATGTTTT
>CAZTAY010000143.1:0-5225 GCA_964611655.1 uncultured Eubacteriales bacterium | reverse complement strand
TGAGAACTTTTGGGGTTGGCTCAAACGCCTACTACGAAAAGTCTTGCCCAATCACAACTCTTTTAATGATGCATTATTTGAGTGTTTTAATGTTCGCTGACTATATATAATACAGGATCAGAATCAAATGTAATCGACAAAGGCTCTTCTGTTCCGTTTGTTCTGATAAAAATGAATAAACTATTGGTTAAAATTCATTTACGAGATTTTGCGACCATAGCGAGTTATATTTTAGAGATTATTTGATTGCTCACCCAGAAACAGTAAAAGAATATAGTGAGTTGAAACAGGGATTGCAACAAAAGTTTAAACATGATAGAGATGGCTATACTATGCTAAAAGTGAATTTATAAGCAAAAATACCAAATTGGAGAGAGATGAACTTAAGGATAAATATAAACCTACATGAGCAAAATCGCACGATTTACCATAAACAACATAATAAATAATGCTAATCACGAGTACTACTACCTTTTTTAATGGAAAAGACGCTGTTTCTGTCTAAAAATGTCTATAGTCCCGTCTTGCTACGGGTGTCTTAAATCGTGGAATCTGATAGACTTTAGATTATTCTTTTCAATAATAGCTCTGAAATGCTGAGAAATATAATCCGGCTTAAATATAACATAAGATTTGTAATTAAATTATTTCATTTAAACCCTTTTTTCAAATTTAATCTCTATATCTTTATAAAATATTGACAAACCGCTTTTACAACTATCACCCGAAGGAGCAAGCTCTATACTTGATATTACCTAATCAAAATGGCTTTTCCAAAATCAAGTATCTCCATGCCAATCGCATGAAATTACTTTAAATGCTAACTTTATGCACTTAGTTTAATGATAATCAATAACATTATCAGAAACACATCATTCTTTCGGGTATGATATATGGTCATAATAGGGGTTAGTTGTATTTATTTAGTTTATAAGCAGAACGTCTGTTGAACCATCGAATTCCAAGGCGCTTGTTTCCATAAAACTAATTAATTTACTGATCATTATAGCGGCTTCGGCTCTTGTACACTGTTTTTTAGGAAATAGAAACTTTTCGTCTTTAGAGTTTTTTTCGTAGAAAATTATATCTTTTGATAAAAATAACGCTAAAGTTTTACGAGCTGTATTGTTAGTAATAGGAAAAATATGTTCTTTATTTTTGTCATAAAGGTCTTCGTAGTCTTTATAAGAATTAAAAACCTCTTTACTGTTAGTAACTGTATTTTTATGTTCCACATAAGTTGTTTTTGGAAATGTCAAGCTACCCGGTACAATCCATGACAACACTTGCCAGACCTCTGCTCTTGTCATATTGTTTTGTGGCAAAATGTACTTTTCCCGTCTTGTGTACAACTCGAACATGGCTGGTTGAATTTCAATAGCCTTTTCATAGTATGAAAAGTAGGAGGCATTAGGTTTTACTCCTAGTTTTTCTAGTCTTTTTTTAGTTTCTTTAGGCACATATAAATTGAAGATTTTCGGATATGGCCTATATCCTGAACGATAGTTGTCAAAAGGCGTGGTGGCCCTTATTGCAAGCTCTGTAAACTCATATCCTTTTATTATTTCGTCTGGTCTGAAATTACCATTTTTGTCGGGTTGAATTATTTCCCTACCATAGAGGTCTAATATATAATCTTTTGCCCAATGTCCGTTTATGTCATTAAATATTAACTCCTTATCCGTAGCTAAGGAGTTAATTGGTGCAAGACATAATAAAAAAACAAATAAACTCAGAATACTTTTTTTAACCATATTAATACCTCTCATGGAATCTCAATTATTAGTTTTGTTGATTTAGAATTACCGGCTAAATCAATAACTTTTACACTTAATTCTTTCGTTCCGGGAGAATCGTAGTAACACCTGAATACAGCCCAGTATCCGGGCAGCAATATGGGTTCTTCACCTTCGTCAGGATTACCATAACGCTTGAAAGTTACAAGTGGATTATCCATACGTCTCATAGTGTCAGTGTAACATTCCGCTGCAATAGATTGTCCAACTGTACCCATTGACATATATTCTTTTATTGCTGGAGTTTTTATATATCCCCAAAGTTCATTTTGATTACTCATTCCATTAACATTTATGTAGGCTTTTTTGTTACATTTTAGGACAATCAAAGCTGAATAATCATGACCGTCACTTGGCTCAAAGTGAGCCCTAACAAATTCAAATTCAAAGGGCGTTTTATCTTTTTTAGGGTTTTTCTCATTTTCAAGTTCAAGGCTTCTTATTTCCATAAAGTCAGGCATTCTGCTAAGCATTGCAGCCGCTTCCGCTCTTGTGCAAGGTTTTTCAGGAAATAAATATTTATGTTCTTCCAACAAACCTGCTTCTTCATCCCGGATTATGCCCAATTTTATTAGACTGCTTCCAAGGCTAACCATCTCAGTTAAAAAGGGAAACTCATATTCTGTGTAAAAGAGATCTGAACAGTCTTTATAATTTGCAGCTCTTAAACCAAAATTATTATAAGATTTTAATTCTGAATCTACTCCATGGTATTCACAGGATACCATGTAAAAAGGGGTATCCGTATATACCAATTTGTATGGTAAAAGATGTGAAAGCATAACAAATATTTCTCCTCTAAGCAGAGTATCTTCCGGATATATATACTTTATTGGGTAGTAATTGTGCATCTCAAATAGACTTGATTGATATAATAGAGATTTTTCGTAAGCGTTATAATAAAAATCATCTTTTTTCACGTTTAATTTTGATAGTATATTTGATATACTCACTGTGCTTGAAGTATAAGAGTTATCCATATAACATTCATATGGTAAAACAGAGTTTACCGCCATTATTGTGAATTCATACCCCTTAATTACTTCGTCCGGTCTGAATTTACCACTTTTATCTACAGAAATGATTCCCTTACTTAGCAAATTCTCTATATGTTTTTCCGCCCAATGCCCCTTAATATCAGTAAAGGTTGGTTCAGCACCAAAAGAGCATACCAATCCGGAGTTTAAAAAAATAATAAATATTAAGAATGTCAGAATTCTTTTCATATATTCCCTCGATTTTATATATGAAAAAGGCGAATAAACGCCTTTTTCAACACAATAATTTTTGGCGGTAATGGTTTTGTTTCGGAGATACTCTCTCCTCCTATGCTTTTGCTACCACAGTTATAATAATTTCGTCCATATCGGCAGTTTTCAGGATATAATATATTTCATAAATGATATTGGTATCTGAATTTTAACAGGAGAAGTGCGAGAGAATACCTTCTTTCTAAAATGTATTAATGCTCTAATTTAGTTCTTCAGTAATTAAGTCAGGCACAACTACAGTAATACTTTTTTTTGTTTTTTGACCAGTTAACGAGGTTGCTTCTATAGTTATATTTTTTTTGCCGGGATTCTTATAATAACAACTGACCATTTCCCAATAACCTGGCATAATGGCAGGTTCTGATCTATTCTTAGGCATTCCAAATCGTTTTTTTGTTATATAAAGTTCATACAAATCAGAGCCGCTCTTTTTGTCTATTTCATCGTAATTGTTCCCATTGACTTTCAAATTCACAATCTTATTGCTATATACAAGAACCTGTGCTTTATTAAACTCGCCGTAATCAGTATCAACCATAGATATTGTATAACTGTCAATTTTTAAATTCAATGTCCTGTCGTCATTTTCAGGGCAGTCTGACATTTGTTTTTCAAACATACGATCGTCCAAAAACGAGCAAAGACGACTTAAAAGCGCGGCTGCTTCGGCTCGAGTACAAATGTTGTTTGGATAAAGGTATTTTTCTTCGCTTAAAAGGCTCTTCGTTTCGTCTCTGAGAATACCAAAACCGACCATATCGTAAAAAATGTCTAAATTTGTATGAATCATAATTGAACCTGAAGATACACCCTCATCATTTAGATGAGATCTTTTTAAAATCATATCTTTGTAGCCATGCAAATTAGAGTAATAAGAGTCGTCAAATGAGAAATAATCAATTCTTAACCTTATTGGAGTTAACCAAGATACAATCTGCCATACTTCATTTCTATAAATTTCCTTTTTTGGTTTTTGAAGATCTTTTTTTATTCCTGCGACAGAAAATTCTTCAAATACATATGGATATATTAAAATAATTTTTTCATAATAAGGATAATATTTATCTTCTTTTTTAAGAGCTAACTTTTTAAAAGATTCTTCTATATATTTGGCTTCATTTTTTTCCTCATATAGTTTCACAATATACTCGTCATAAGGCTTCGTCGCTCTTACAGCCATTTCGACAAGTTCAAATCCTTTTAATGGATCGTTGGGTCTGAACTTTGCATCTTTGTCAATTGCGCCGCGCTGGTACAAATCGAGAATAAATTTTTCAGCCCAATGCTCTTTTATATCTGAAAAAATCGATTCTTTTGCATATACAAGTATAGGCATATTATTCGCTAATAAAATAATTAGCATAATAAGTAAAAGACGATTGAGTTTCATTCAATCTCTCCTTTTTAGTATTCTTTTACCTAAAAGTAGTATAAGACAAAGTCGTTAAACTAATAACGTTTTGCCTTATACTAAATTATACAGTCGATTATATAGAATATCAATCGCTTAAATCAATAATTAGTTCTTCAGATCGTACAGTATCACCATTGGGGATTTCTGCTATAGAACTGATAACTATTTTGACTAAAGTCGACGTTTTGAATAAATAGTATATTTCATGAATATTGTCTGACTCGGATTCTCTGCAACCCCGAATTCATATCCATTTATATAGGGTTTTAATCGAGAGGAGTTGTATCCGATGGCTACGATAGGGATTTCGGCTATTCAATTTTTAATCTCAAATTTTTTATCTTCCAACTTCCGTATAAAGTTCTGTAAACGAAATACCGTTGCCGATTACTCTGATACTTACTGGATTCCACCACATTTCTTCGCCAGCGGCTGATGTAGAGTATATTTACAGCAGAGAGGGGACTTTGCTTAGGGAGCGAGAGATTGTAACCATATGCATGCTGGCTGCATGGTGGATGTGAACCGGTATTGGATGTTCATATCAGTTGGTCTTACCAAACAGGAATTTGAGCAAATCATTATTCAAACAGTGCCTATGCAGGATTCACGGCCGCGTGCTTAAAAGATTTAGGAGATGAAGAATATGAAAAAGCTGAATGACTTGAAGTGAATTGCACAACGCTAAAGAGAGTTGTCACACCTACCTTTTTCTTTCGTCTAACTAAATAGCAAATGTTTTTA
>CAZTAY010000142.1:0-5438 GCA_964611655.1 uncultured Eubacteriales bacterium | reverse complement strand
GATTACATGGAATTTACCCATCTTCATGTCCACAGCGAGTACAGTTTATTAGACGGCTTAGCAAAAATAACGGACTTAGTTACGAGAACAAAAGAACTTGGAATGAATGCTCTTGCACTTACAGATCATGGCGTTATGTATGGCGCTATTGATTTCTATAAAGCGGCCAAAGCCGCAGGCATTAAGCCAATTTTAGGATGTGAGGTTTATGTTTCCGAAAAGAGTAGATTCGATAAAAATGGTACAGGGAACTCTGAATCTAAATCATATCACATGGTTTTGCTTGCAGAAAACAACGAGGGTTGGCAAAACCTTATGAAGCTTGTTTCATATGGCTTTACAGAAGGTTTTTATTACAAACCCCAAATTGATCATGAGCTTCTTAAAAAACACAACAAAGGACTTATAGCCCTAAGCGCATGTCTTGGAGGTGTTATTCCCAAAAGAATAATCAGGCAATCCTATGAAGCGGCAAAAGAAGCGGCTTTGTTTTATGACGAAATTTTCGGAAGAGGAAATTTCTTTTTAGAGCTACAGGATCATGGAATTGCCGAACAATCTAATATAAATCAGAAGCTAATTCGTTTAAGCTCTGAAACGGGAATACCCCTTGTGGTCACAAACGACAGTCATTATGTGCTTAAAGAGGACTTTAAGGCTCATGAAATACTTCTTTGCGTTCAGACAGCAACAAACATAGAGGACGAAAACAGGATGCGTTATGAGGGAGAAGAATTTTATTTAAAATCTCCCTTGGAAATGCATACCCTTTTCCCCTATGCTAAAGAAGCTCTCCAAAACACAAACAAAATTGCCGAAAGATGTAATGTAGAAATACTCTTTCATCAGCCTAAGCTTCCAAAGTTTAAAAGTCAAGAGCTTGATAATAGTTCTAAAAACTCTTTTGAATATCTTAAAGAGCTTTGCGAGGATGGTCTTAAACTTCGTTATCCAGAGTCTTTTCATAAGTTAAAAGACAGACTGTATTACGAGCTGGATACTATAAAGAACATGGGATTTATTGACTATTTCCTTATTGTTTGGGATTTTATAAGGTATTCCAAGGAAAATGGTATTGCAGTTGGACCTGGCCGAGGTTCCGCCTCAGGCTCTCTAGTATCATACTGCTTAAGCATAACCGATATTGATCCCATAAAATACGGTCTATTGTTTGAGCGTTTCTTAAACCCGGAAAGAATCTCAATGCCTGATATTGATATTGATTTTTGTTATGAACGCCGTCAAGAAGTTATTGATTATGTAGTTGACAAATACGGCGAGGATCATGTTGCACAGATCATCACATTCGGAACAATGGCAGCACGCCAAGCTATTCGGGATGTGGGCAGAGCATTAGCAATTCCCTATGGTGAGGTTGATAGAATTGCTAAAATGATTCCCTTTCAGATAGGTATAACAATTAATCAGGCGTTAACTTTAAACCCCGATTTAAGGAATGTTTACGACGAAAACGAAGTTATAGGTAATCTAATTGACATGGCAATGAAACTTGAAGGATTGCCTAGACATTCGTCCACTCATGCTGCTGGTGTTGTTGTATGCGAAAAGCCTGTAATGGAATATGTCCCATTAAATACCAACGAAGGTGTTATTACAACCCAGTTCCCAATGAACACATTAGAGGAACTAGGGCTGCTTAAAATGGACTTTTTGGGTCTTAGAACCTTAACAATAATTGATAAGGCTATTATAGAAATAAAACGCTCTAAGGGTATTGACGTTGATTTTGACCAAAACGATTTTTCAGATCAAGGTGTATATGAAATGATATCCTCCGGAAAAACCGAAGGTGTTTTCCAGCTTGAAAGTAGTGGTATGACTTCTTTCATGAAGGAATTAAAACCAACAAATATTGAGGATATAATAGCAGGTATATCATTATACAGACCCGGGCCTATGGATTTTATTCCCAAATACGTAAAGGGCAAATTTAATCCTGAATCCATTTCATATACTCACGAATCATTAAAGCCAATATTAGAAACTACATATGGGTGTATAGTATATCAGGAACAAGTTATGCAAATTGTGCAGGAGCTTGCCGGTTATAGCCTTGGACGAAGTGATCTTGTCAGAAGGGCAATGTCCAAAAAGAAAACCGATGTAATGAATTTAGAACGCCAGAACTTTGTTTATGGTATTGAAGGAGAAGTTTCAGGATGCGTTAAAAATGGAATTCCAGCAGAGGTTGCTCAAAAAATATTTGATGAGATGACTGATTTTGCCAAATATGCTTTTAACAAATCCCATGCTGCTGCTTATGCCGTTATATCATATAAAACCGCTTGGCTCAAAAAATACTATCCCGTTGAGTTCATGGCTGCTCTCTTGTCAAGCGTTTCAGGTTACGCCCCAAAAGTTACGGAATACAGTGACGCCTGCAAAAAAATGGGTATTGTCATAACTCCTCCAGACATTAACAAGGGCCGACTGGAGTTTTCTGTTTCTGGGGATAAGATTGTTTTTGGGCTTTCGGCTATCAAAAATGTGGGCAAGGGAATAATTAACCATATTGTAAATGAACGTGATGCAAATGGTGAGTACAAAAGTCTGTCTGAATTTTGCAGCAGGCTTGATGACAAGGACTTAAACAAACGGTCTTTAGAGAGTCTTATAAAAGCAGGAACCTTTGATTCCTTAGGAGGAAAACGCTCTCAATACATGTCGATTTACAAGCAAATAACCGACGGTATCACTTCTGCTAAAAAAAGAGTTATTAAAGGTCAGATGAATCTTTTTGAAACCCAAGAAGAAACCGTTGAGCTTTTTGACAAAGACACATTTCCAGACATTAAGGAATATGACACAGACCTTCTACTATCAATGGAAAAAGAGGTTCTGGGAATGTATGTAAGCGGTCATCCGTTGTCAAAGTTCGAAAATAAACTACGCAGAAATATTTCTGTGACCAGTCAAGACCTAGCCAATGACGAAAATCCCGGCGAAATCCCTGACCTGGATGGTAAATCCGTGGTTGCAGGAGGAATGATTGCTTCAAAATCTATTAAATATACAAAAAGAAACGATACAATGGCTTTCCTAACAGTTGAAGACTTAATCGGTTCTTTTGAAGTTGTCGTGTTTCCAAAAATATACGAAAAATATTCCCACTTTCTTCTTAATGATCAAGCGATTTTAATAAAAGGTAGAGCCAGTTTTACTGAAGAGGAAGCAGGCAAGGTCATTGCAGAACAAATTTTGCTTTTAGAAGAAGCTAATGACTCTTCTGAATCAATTTCACAAACTGAGGAACTTCCTCAAGTTCTGTGGCTTAAAATCAACAAAAACAAAAGAGAAACTACCTTTGATGGACTTACTTTTATTTTGGAGTCATTCACGGGTTCTACTCCGGTTATTGTGTACAAAGAAGAAACTGGAGAAAAGATTAGAATGCCTAAAAGTCACTGGGTTGATCTTAAGGGTTGTATTGTTGATGATCTTAAAGAGTTTTTAGGTGCAGAATGTGTTGTTTTAAAAGCATCTAAATAGTTATAATAATATTAAGACCTAGTAAATCTGGTCTCAGGATGAAGAAAAAGGACTGTAAGTTTTCCAAAACATTAAAAGCCTTTGGTTCGGTGCAAAGTTCCCAGGTATATATTAGTTGTAAACAGTCTGAGACCTAGAAAATCTGGGTCTTTATTTTTAACAACTAAGAACATTAATAAGCAAACCATTTCCAATTGACTTTTTAATTAAAACAATGGACAACAAAAAGCCAAATTGCTATAATAAGAACTTATACAATACAGAGGTGTAAAATGATTAAAAGATTATTATTTATTAGCTGTTTTTTTATGCTAAGTTTTAGCTCGGCTGTAACAGCATATGATAAAACTGATATAATGCCAATTATTAAAGATACCGCAAATATTATTATTACAACAAACCCTGAGCCTTCTTATGGTTCTATTGGCGGCGAGTGGGCTATTATAGGGCTTGCCAGATCTGACCTTGATATTCCTCTAGAATATTTTGAAAAATACTATAATTCAATATTAAATTATATAAAATCAAACAATGGCATACTCCATCAGCGCAAGTATACAGAATACGCAAGGATTGTTATTGCTTTGTCGGCGCTTAATAAGCAACCTGAAAATATAAGCGGCTATAACCTACTTTTGCCTTTGAGTGATTTTGAAAAAACAAGATGGCAAGGTATAAACGGTTCAATCTATGCTTTGATTGCCATTGATTGCAAGGAACTCGAAATACCAACTAACCAAGAAGCGGAAATTCAAGCAACTCGCTTATTATACATTGAAGATATCTTGTCCAAACAACTGCCGGAAGGTGCTTTTTCCCTTAATGGAAAGACCCCAGAAGCGGATATTACAGCTATGGCATTGCAGGCACTTGCACCTTATTTGTCAGAGCAAAGGGTTTCTGAATCAGTTGAAAAAGCCATTTCTTGGTTATCATCTGTTCAGGATGAACATGGTGGTTTTTCATCATTTGGAAACAAGAACGCTGAAAGTGTTTCACAGGTTATTATTGCTTTATGTGAGCTTGGTATTGACATTAATGACGAAAGGTTTGTAAAGAACGGAAACAGTCTTTTGGACAACCTTCTAACTTTCTACCAAAAGGGTAAAGGCTTCGTTCGTGGAGAAAATGATGAAATAAATATGATGTCTACGGAACAGGCATTTTGTGCCCTTGTTAGTCTATACAGATATAACGAATGCAAAAATAGTTTATATAATATGAAGGACGTTGTTATTGATCTGTCAGAACAAGAATCAAGAACCTTGAATAAGGATGTTAAAATTCCTGAAATTCAAGACCAATATGCGATACTGAAAGACATACAAGGACATATAAACCAAAAAGCAATTGAAGATCTTTTAAGTAGAGGAATTGTTAGTGGAAATAACGACGGATTTTTTTTACCTGAAAAAGAAATAACAAGAGCGGAATTTTCAGCAATGATTGTTAAAGCTCTTGGACTTCCTCAAAATAATCAAAACCCTTTTACAGACGTTTCCCCCACGTCTTGGTATTCGGACTTTGTATCTACTGCTTATTCATATAATATTATTGCAGGAAAAGCTTCAAACCTGTTTAAACCTAACGATAAAATAACCAGAGAAGAAGCTGCTATAATGATTGCAAAAAGCGCAGTTCATCTTGGCCATAATACAAGCATGTCATCGGATGAAACAAGAAATGTACTGGCACAGTTTACTGACTATAAAACCTCATCTAATTGGGCTTTAGAATCTCTTGCTTTTTGTTACAGTAAGAATATTATGGATCAATCTAGTATCCATATAAATCCCAAAACAAATATTTTACGTAAAGATGTAGCTGAAATGCTGTATCGGTTAATTATGCAGTAAAAAAAGGATTGGTTTTCATGAAAAGTAAGATTATTATCATTTCTATAGCTTTTTTGATATTAATAATTACAT
>CAZTAY010000141.1:0-6006 GCA_964611655.1 uncultured Eubacteriales bacterium | reverse complement strand
TGGCTACTATAAGAACATTTAAAGCAGTTCGCCCTAAAACAGAGCTTGCAGGTCAAATTGCAGCGCTACCATATGATGTTATGAATGCTGACGAAGCTAGAGAAATGGTTAAAGGTAATCCACATTCTTTTTTACACATTGATAAAGCTGAAATTGATTTACCACTTGATACAGATCCATACGACAAATTAGTTTATGAGACAGCAGGCAAAACACTTAGAAAAATGATCGAGGAAGGTTCATTTATTCAAGACAAAGAAGACTGTTTATATGTATACGCTCTTGAAATGGACGGAAGACGTCAAACTGGCTTAGTAACTGTTCTTTCAATAGACGAATATTTAGACGGTACTATAAAGAAACATGAATTTACAAGAGAAGACAAGGAAAAAGACAGAATTAATCATGTAACATATTGTAATGCTCAAACAGGACCTATTTTCATTGCTTATAGATACGAAAAAGAAATACAAGATATTATTGATGCGTGGGTAAAAGATAATGCTCCTGTATATGACTTAGACTTTGAAGATGGAACAAAGAATCAAATCTGGATGATTGACAATAAAGAAACTATTAAAAAACTTGTTAAATTATTTGAAGATGTAAAAAACCTTTATATAGCAGACGGACATCACAGAAATGCCGCAGCTGTAAAAACAGGAATTGCAAAGCGAGAAGAAAATAGAGGATTCACAGGAGATGAAGAATTCAATTATTACCTAGCAGTTGCTTTTCCTCATAGTCAACTGAAAATACTTGACTACAACAGAGTTGTAAAAGATTTAAATGGTCTTTCTAAAGACGAATTTATTAATAAGATTAGCGAAAAATTTACTGTTGAGAAAAAGGACAGTACATACCATCCTGAAAGACTTCACACATTCGGAATGTACCTTGAAGGTGACTGGTATGCACTTGCTTTAAAAGACGGTGTTATTGAAACAGGCTCTCCTGTAAAAGAACTGGATGTTTCTATTTTACAAGAAGAACTATTAAACCCTGTTTTAGGAATAGAAAACCCAAGAAGTGATAAAAGAATTGACTTTGTTGGTGGGATTAGAGGACTTTCAGAACTTGAAAAAAGGGTAAACAGTGGTGAGATGAAAATTGCTTTTTCAATGTATCCAACTTCAATGGAAGAGCTTATGAATGTAGCGGATAATGATTTAATAATGCCTCCAAAGTCTACTTGGTTTGAGCCAAAACTAAGAAGCGGTCTTTTTATTCATTTACTAGATTAATCCAAATTTTGGCTTATGTTTAAAGTGAATACTTTCTCATTATTTTCAAATAATACTAACAGATTAATTGAAAATTATAGGAGAGTGAATTTATGAACCGTTTTACCAGAGGACTTATTGCAGGTGGAATAATTGGTGCTATTGGTACTATGATGGCTGCAGGGGACAGAAAAACAAAAAAACAGCTACTTAAAAAAGGCAAAAAAATTGCATCAGGCACAGAAAACCTTATTGATGATGTACGTCATAAAATGTGGTAACAAAATTTAAGGAGTCAAATCATTCAGAACGATTTGACTCCTTTAGTATAAGTCAAGACTTTGTTAATGAAATCATCAACAATTTTTTGTTCTTTGCTTAGAACAGCATTTTTTCTTCCGCCCTTGTCACAAAACCCAAGCAATGCAATTTCATCTAAATGCACATTCTTAAGCATATTGTCTATGTCTCTACCAGGCATATTATTAACTACAAACCTGACCTGCATATGCCATCTAACCATCTGCGAAACATCATAAATAAAATCCCGGTCATTCGTAAAATGCTCAAGGAACTCTATGGCAAGCTTTTCCCCAACAATTTCATGACCGCGGCTGGTAATTCGTCCGTTTATTATTTTTGTAGTAGCAGGTTTACCCATATCATGTAATAATGCTCCCCACATAAGAACACGTGGATTCATACTTCGATCTTTAACCTTTGCGGCCAAGTCGACTGAGAGCATTGTGTGATTAAATACATTGCCCTCAGGGTGATGCTCAAGCGGCTGTTCTGTAAGAAGCATTTCGGTAAATATATTTAAGGGAGGGTTAAGCTCAAAATCATAGCTTTCCATAAGCTCAATAAAATATGAAGAAGGTTTAGGATTTGTCATTAACTGCATATCCATTTCTTCAAATATTGAAGTCTTAGTGGAATCTATTACATTAGAAACTCTCATAGACTATACACTTCCTTATGGACAATAATGTTATACTCGGTTAAAGGTTTATCCCTAAAAGAATATATATAGTATTATAGCCCATACAATGAAAAAATGCTAACCAAATTTTTCCCTAATTGTTTGTAGAACTTTTTTTTCAATTCTTGAAACTTGTACCTGAGAAATACCAACAACACTAGCAACTTCCGATTGTGTTTTATCATCAAAGTAACGCATTATAATAATTTGGCGTTCTTTTGGCTTTAAATCATTAATAATCTGACGTAATGTAATCTCATTTACCATTGACTCTTCCTGATCTTCTTCTTGCTCCAGCTTGTCTATAAGTAATATTGAATTTCCCTCGCTTTGATGAACCGTTGAATAAAGGGACTCAAGGTCAAGAGTGGCTTCTTGCGCCAGTATAAGATCTTCTACTTGAACATCAATGGCTGCGGCTAATTCATTGATAGTTGGTTGTGCACCGTTTTTCTGCATAAGATTTTCTTGAGCATACTTTGCTTTGATTGCAATATCTTTAAGAGAGCGACTAACCTTAATAATACCATCATCTCTAAGAAACTTCTTAATCTCACCCATAATCATGGGAACTGCATACGTTGAAAATTTGACATTATAGCTAATATCAAACTTATCAATGCATTTTAGCAGACCTATTGACCCAATTTGAAACAGATCATCAACCTCAACACCACGTCCGTTGAATTTCTTCACGATGCTCCAAACCAAACCCATATTTTCCTGCACCAACTGTTCCTTTGCCGCCTTGTCTCCCACCTGGGCTTTTTGTAACAGTTCTATTGTCCGATCCACTGTTATACCTCCGTTAACACAAGGTAAGTCCGAAATAATTGCCTGACAGTAATTTTCCGAACTGTTGACATTATTGCAAAGTTTGAAAACTCTGCTAAAACATAGAGCGTGTTTCCACTAAGCTAACAACAATCTTTTAGGCTGATTTTCCCCGAATGGTTGTAATCGTTTTTAATTCACTATTAAGCGTCGTTACTTCTATTTCAGCTCAAAACTATTGCCAATCCATTAGTGGAAACACGTCCTAGCTCAGTTGTTTAACCAAGCACACCTTAGTACCCTTACCTGGTTCAGATTCCACACTCATTTTATCCATAAACGTCTCCATAACTGTAAAACCCATTCCGGAGCGTTCCAGTTCAGGCTTTGATGTATACAAAGGTGTTTTAGCTTTTTCAATGTCAGGTATACCGGAACCGTTATCAGATACTTCTATCTCAACAGTTCTTTCATATGTTCTGCAATATATGTACACGTCACCACCTTGATTCTCATAACCGTGGATTATGGCGTTAGTTACGGCTTCGGAAACAGCGGTCTTGATATCGTTAATTTCAGATAATGTAGGATCAAGTCCGGTGACAAATGCGGCAACAGCGACTCTGGCAAAAGATTCGTTTTGCGATTTTGCTGAAAACGTAAGTTTCATTTCATTTTCCATTACTGTATCCTCCTAATATTAATCCGGCATTTGAATTATAACCTGGGAAACTCAACAAGTTAAGAAATCTCTTTAAGGGCTTGGTCGATACTATCATATTTTCTAACAATTTTGTATATGCCGGAGATATCGAATATGCGGTCTGCATTCTCAGAAACGGAAGCAAGCGCAACAACTCCTCCGTATTTCTGTGCATTTTTATACCTGCCTATTATCATACCGATACCTGATGAATCCATAAAGGAAACTTCAGAAAAATCGAATATTATGCTTTTTATTTTGTTTAGATCAAATTCCCTGTCTATTTTTGTTCTGACTTCATCGGCAATATGATGATCAACTTCACCTGATAAAGTTATAATAAGTATATTTAAATGCTTTTCGGTCTTTATTTTCATTAGTATGTTTCCTCCTATATAGATTTAATTTATATAAATGACAGATTTTTACCACTTTTTAATAGTACAACCATATATTACCAAATTTTATTCTTTTTTTCAACTTATTTATTAAAAAAATAAAAAAAAGCGCTAGACTTAATTATTAAGTCTAGCGAAAAAGGTTCTGACTTTTAATGTGTAGTCCTTCAGGTCATTTAAAGGTCTACTAAAAAATACTGCATTTTTGACATTTCAGTAAAAGACTTGCTTCGTTCGTTTAAGAAATTTGTGGTTAGGGCAAAGCTCTGAGGTGTATCTTATTTGTCTACAGTATGAAAGAGCGCTAAAGAAATTATTATATCTAGCGCTAAGATTTGTTCCTTTTTGATTTACCAGAAGTATAGGGAGATATACGTGTTGAAAATTCTAATGTAAAATTCTCAAGTCTTTTAAAATAATCCTCTTCAAAAGATGTTAATAAAACAGGTAATCCATCGTAATCATCCAGTTGGGAGGATATTCGGTTAATAAACTCTAAATGAATATTAAGTGCTGCCGAATAAATTATATATTTTGAAAGTTCTAAACCTTCATTAGAAAGCTCCATGTCCAGGGCTGAAAAATCAAAATCAATTAAAAATCGTTTAAATGCCATCCACTTAACATACAGCTCTTCTCCTGCTTGAGAGCGCCGTACAAACTTCAGAGTATGATAAATTGAAAATGCTCCTAAAAGAACTAAAATGGAGGATAAAACAGATCCGAATATTTGGGTAATAACTAAGCCTACAATTATAAAAATTAAACCATAAATATATGCTACCAGTTTCAAATTTCTATTTAAATAATCAAAAAGATTCTTTTCTTCACAATTTTGAGTAATTAGCGAAACCCATATTGAATAGTTGTTTTGAAAGTCTTTTGAGGTTGAAACATCAACAGCGTTGTTTTCAATTGCTTTTAAAGTGACAAATTGACCATTACCAATTTTATTAAACAGCCAATCCACTAAAAAAAAGTCAGGCTCTGAAAGCTCACTTTCTTTATCAATATTTAAAATTAACCCGTAATGTTCATCCTTTTCAAGATCAGGAAAAATATCTGCTCTAATTTCCCCTGAGTCTATTAGGCTTAGTATTGACGACAAAATTTCTGGAGAATAATGTGTTGTACAGTTAATTAAAGCTGAAATCTCGCCAGGAGGGTCGTCGCTTGGGAATGCAGAATAATAATTGTCTTTAAAGGTTATTTTATATGCGCTTCTATATCTGGAATAAATGAAATAAGTGCCTATTATCCAAAGAATTAATAAAACAAGCGTCAGCCATCTTCCAGTAGCTTTTCCGCTTGAATAAGACTGTTCCTTGGTTTGTGATTCTTCTATTTTTTGATTTGTTTGATTCTGCTGTTTCTCCACCTTTTCTTTAAAGTTCTCTGATGCAAAAAAAGTTTGAGGAGCAGCAAAATTAAACAGGGAAAACATGCAAATAACAATTAAAAACATACGAATTAACTGTCTCATACAATGCTCCTCTTAACCTTTTGCTCTTAAAGCTTCATATATAATAATCCCTGCTGCAACTGCTGCATTGAGAGATTCTGCTTTTCCCGGCATGGGAATCTTTATCAGTTTATCAACAATTTTTTCAGTAAAAGGTGAAATTCCCCGCGCTTCGTTCCCGATTATATAAGCCGCTTTTTTTGGTATGGATATAGAAAAAATACTTTCCATTGATTTTAATGAGGTAGCAAAAGTAGTAATTTGTTTTTGCTTTAATAGGCATCTGAAAAACATGAACTAAACACCTCAGATGGAAACACAAACTAAGACTACACATAACAGCCAGATAGGCAGGCAAACCACAGTAACATCTAACATTTTTTTTTAACTCACCACTGTTTTTGACAGACAACCTTGATTATATATCCATTGCAAAGAATCAAGGATATTTTTGACAATCAATG
>CAZTAY010000140.1:0-6011 GCA_964611655.1 uncultured Eubacteriales bacterium | reverse complement strand
AGGGAGAATAATTTAATCTAATCGTCATACACAAACAAATTTGCTACAGCCTATTATCAATTAAATTAGCCATAGACAGATTAAAAACGCAAAAAAACATGCCACCTACAATAGCTGTTTCTACCTAAAACAGCCCTGAATAAGCACCATGAGCCACTTGTTCCACTACTCTGCACTCGTATATCGGGACGAATAATTTAATCTAATCGTCATACACAAACAAGTTTGCTGCAGCCATTAATAAACACATAAAGGCGTGTTTCCACTAGCTAACGACAACGCCATTCTTTGCGTCAACACTTATTTTGTGAGTGACGAAAAATCTAGCTTGTAAACCTTGTCGTTCCATTTGTGAGAACACGCCCCTAAATTACACAGCCCCTTAAGTTTATGACCATTGATTCAATATCCCACTGTACAGTATAATACCCAAGACTATCAGCCGCCTCTATAACTGTGTTGTTATATTCGCCGTATGGCGGTCTGTATAGATTCATTTCGACTCCCAGCAATTCTTTAATTTTATCATGTACACCTTGAATTTCCTTTTTGTTTTCTTCAAGACCTAACTGTGCACCGTGGGCGTGTGTATCACCATGATTGCCCAGTTCATGACCTGCATCAAAGATCATTTTAATTTCTTCAGGATACTTCTTAACCCAATATCCGCAAACAAAGAATGTTGCCTTTACGTCGTTATCTTTTAGTATCTGTAAAAGTTCAGGGGTATCTTCGTTTCCCCAGGCTGCATCAAACGAAATTGCAACTTTTTTATCAGGTGTATCAACGCAGTAGATAGGAAGCTTACGTTTCATTTCTTTTGAAACTGCAATTGCAGTGTTGGAGATATCACTTGAATCCCTTTTTATAGACAAATGAACCGCCGAGGCAACAATCAGCAAAATTACAAGTGAGATTGAAATTTTTGTACGGTTATTTAAGTTTTTTATCTTTTGCAGGATATCTTTGATTTTACCAACCATCAAATCATCTCCTTCATTATAAATAAATATTTTTAAGCTAGAGATACTCTATGTTTGACTTGCAATTTCAAGCCTAAAACCAGCTACTTTACACAATTTTCGTTTAAGTAAAATTCATTAGTCATACAGGAATTACTATAAAATAAGTTTAAGCAGGTATAGGCATACAAAGCCGGGTATGCCTAAAATGCCGCAGATACCAATGGTCAAAAAATTGATTCCCACACTAATACCCATTGGTGCAAGCATGTAATTAAACCCTATTAGACCTAAAATGCCTAAAGCGCTGTTTATTAAAATTTTAAACAAAAATTTAATAGGCTTAAAAAACATAAACAGAAAAATAACTATTAAACAAACTATAGAAATCAATAATAAAGGATCGAGATCTGCCATATATTTTTTCCTTTCCTAAGAGCCTGTTATTTAATAAACTCAAGCCAAACTTATGTAAAATTTTACAGCAATTCCTTTATATTACACCACCAACTAAACCGGCAATAATCTTCGGCTAAAACTCTGACATGCTTTGTAAATTCCTAATAGCTTGCTTACACCAGGGTCGTTGTTGTCTGGCCTGACACTTTAACGCAAAAATTTGATTGAAATTTAATTGGCGGAGTATAGCAATTCCACTTTATACAGACAATTCAATAAAGTGAAATTGCCTAAGGGTTTCTTACTTTTTTGGTACTCAATCTCAAAGCAAACCGCTATAAACTAAAATTTGTTTGAATCTTTATAAGGATTCTTTCTCAAAACCAACTATCTTTCCGTCCTTAATTATTGAAATATATCCTTTTAAATAGAGATTCTCGCAATCTAAGATAGTAATTTCATTTATGCTTTTACATAAAAGCTCATTAGTCACTTTTTTCACCTCCCATAATTTAATTTCGTGTACAGCATTTTCCAGTCTGTATAGCAAATTCACTTTATTCAGACAATTTTTATATTAAATAAAGTGGAATTGCCTAAGGGTTTGCTTTCTCTTTTGGTACTCTATATCAAAGCAACCCGCTGTATTAACCGAAATGTAGCAATTCCGTTGTCATAAGCAATGTATCTACACCAAAAGGGGTCTAAAACCGCCGATTTTCGGCTCGAAAATTGCAGTTCAAACATTGAATTGCTCTTGCTGTAAAACCTTGAGGGCTGTATTACATCCTATGAATCAGAGAGGGCTTATATGCTTAGAATGTTTCAAATCTAGTTCCACTAAAAAGATTGCAATTTCTAGTCAAATTTTGTATAATTTTCATAAAACAATTCATGAATTCAGTAAGGGAGTTTATTTAAATGTTTATTATTAAGCCTTTAAAAATCAAACTTCAAACAGGAGACAACCCGATTGATCTATTTTTAAGTAACACAGAGGTTGTTAAAAACAATACACGGAATATTTGTTTTTACCGGGTGGTTGGTTCAGATTGCAACGAAAGCACTTATATTGAAAGAATTAAAAATATCGACAAAACCGCCAAGGACTTGGGTTATTCATATTTGAGAATAAACAGCTTGATAGAGCCAAAACCAGATGAAATTCAGACATTCAGTGATATTTACAATAAATGGGCAGACCTTAACAAATCTCCGGAAGACATTATGAAACTGCCTTTTCCACTTGATTTTAGAGACGAAAATATGAACTGGAATTCAAGAAGAGCGTTCTTGAATATTTTAAAACTTTATAGGGAAAGTTTCCCTTCTATAAATGACTCAATTCTGAAAAGTCTTGGGGTTAAGCTTCTGTTTTGGATAGACAATTATTTAAAACCGTTGTTTTCCGATATTAATCAATTTCCCAAAATACTGTTTATGGGCGAGCCAAAAAAACACGATACAATGTTTGTTTTTTATTGTTCCAAAATAGGTTGTGATATCCTGTACATGAATTCAAAGGAAGACTTAAACAAAAAAATAGCGGATAATCATTCAAGATTGTTTGTTCTAGGCAGTCTTTGCGAAAAAGTTTATCAAGTTCAAGTTCAAGTTCCACAAGCCAAATCCCAAGGCAAGGCTCAATCAGAATCAATTTCATTAGGTCATGCCAAAAAGCCGGTCAATAGAATTGGTTCAAAACCACCTGTAAATACTAATAATTTAGTTGAAAAAGTTTCTGATAATGATTTGTCCTATGAGGAACTGGCCAAACTTTCATCTTCTGTTGTTATGATTGGTGTATTTAACAGCCAAAAAAAATGCATCCAAACAGGCTCTGGAGTTGTGATCAGCAGCCAGGGGCATATATTGACCAATTTTCATGTGGTTGCAGGCGGTGAATACTTTAGCATACGTTATGAAAACGACAACGCAGACTATTTAACAGATAATTTAATAAAGTATCACAATGTTTATGATCTTGCCATTATTAAAGTCCAAAACCATTCACAGCCAATACATATTCAAAAAGAAGCACAATTAGTAAGAGGACAAAAGATAGTTGCAATAGGCAGTCCGCTAGGTTTGTTTAATTCAATTTCTGACGGTATAATTTCCGGATTTCGTGTTATTGGAAATAGGGATATGGTGCAGTTTACTGCCCCTATTTCGCCTGGTAGCTCCGGAGGAGCATTGCTTGATTTGAGGGGTAACTTAGTTGGGCTTATTACTGCTCATATACACGAAGGTCAAAATTTAAACCTTGCTGTTGATCGAAAGTTAATAAGGGATTTTGCAAGTAGCTTTATTAAATAATGAATGTGTACAATACAGGAATGAAAACCCTAAGGCGCAAGCTGTTTTGAGGTTTATGTAATTATGAGCGAGGCATAGACTGCCATATGTAAACGTATATGACTATGTTGAAAAGACTATAAAGACTTTTTTTCAACGACCTTGTGGCAGCACCTTCCCTTGGCAGGCTTTTTAGTTTTCTACTTGCATGGTAGATGACAGGGGTTCAATATATAGGAGATTCATAAAGCAATGTATACTTATAAATGTATTGACATTAAAAATCTCTATGGTATAATATACTAAATATTAAATCGTTGATCGAAAATAGTAAGCTTTTTAGAAGTATTCAAAGAGAGTCGGTGCTGGTGGAAATCCGATAATGCGAAAAAGCTGAATGGGTTCGTGAGAGGCGGCTGAACGGATTTTTCTCATTAGGCTTGCACGGTTTTCCCCCGTTAAAAGGATAGGATATGACAAGTATCCGAAAAAGAAAGCACATACATTTTTCGTATTGCTAATTTGAGGTGGCACCGCGTATTTCGCCCTCTGGATTTTTCCGGAGGGCTTTTTTATATTATTTTTTATTATTTTGAATAGAAGGGAAGGATTAAAATGAAAAAAACAGTGCCAAAAAAGATACTACTAAACGAGGAGCAACTTCCAAAGCAATGGTACAATGTTGTTGCTGACATGAAAAATAAACCTGCCGGATTTATTAATCCTCAAACAAACTTGCCTGCAAAACCGGAGGACTTATATCCTGTTTTTGCAAAAGAACTTGCAGAGCAGGAGTTTTCATTAGAAAGATACATAGACATACCAGAAGAAATTAGAGAGCTTTATAAAATTTACAGACCTTCGCCTTTAATAAGAGCATATCAACTTGAAAAGGCATTGGATACACCTGCAAAGATCTATTATAAATATGAAGGAAATAATACCAGCGGAAGCCATAAGTTTAATTCAGCCATTCCGCAAGTTTATTATAATAAGATTCAAGGCATTAAACAATTAACAACGGAAACGGGAGCAGGGCAGTGGGGAACAGCTCTTGCCATTGCTTGCGGATTTTATAATATGCCACTTACGGTTTTTATGGTTAAAATAAGTTCAGAGCAAAAACCATACAGAAAAGCAATTATGGAAACCTTTGGCAGCAAAGTAACTCCAAGTCCAAGCATGGAAACCAACTCAGGCAAAAAAGTACTTGAAGCTGATCCAAATTGCACAGGAAGTCTTGGAACAGCAATTTCAGAAGCGGTTGAACTTGCTGTAACCACTCCTGACACCAGATATGTTCTAGGCTCAGTATTAAACCATGTTCTGCTTCATCAGTCTGTTGTTGGTCTTGAATCCAAATTACAGATGGAAATGGTGGATGAATACCCTGATGTAATCATTGGCTGTGCTGGTGGCGGTTCAAACCTTGGCGGATTAATTGGACCTTTTATACAGGACAAAATAAATGGCATTAATACAAACACAAGGTATATAGCAGTTGAGCCGGCAGCTTGCCCAAGTCTTACAAGAGGAAAATTTGTTTATGATTTCTGTGACATGAGCGGAATAACACCATATGCAAAAATGTATACTCTTGGCTGTAATTTCGTTCCTTCATCCATACATGCAGGGGGACTGCGTTACCACGGCATGAGCCCTATAATCAGCCAATTATACCATGACGGTTTGATTGAAGCAAAAGCAGTATTCCAAAAAGGCATTTTTGAAGCAGCAAAACTGTTTGCAAAATATGAAACTATCCTGCCTGCACCTGAGTCAGCCCATGCAATTAAGGCAGCCATTGACGAAGCGTTAATTTGCAAGGAAACAGGTGAGGCAAAAACAATTTTGTTTGGTCTATCAGGAAATGGCAGCATGGATTTGGCTGCGTACATGAACTTTAATTCCGGAAATACAGAGGATTATTCACCTACAGATGAAGAACTTATGACAGGTTTTTCGAAACTTCCTCAAATACCGGGCATACAATAAGTATAATTACACTATAATATATTATAACCACCGTCTTGTGCGGTGGTTATAATTATCAGTGCATGTACACGCCGTCATACACTAAATATTAAACCTTTATTAACCCTCCAAATTAAAAATTGCAAGCAATTTTTAATTGACACCCTTGTAAAGAGGGTTGCGGTGATAAAGTAGTTGTAAGTGTTAATTGTTACCGCATTTGCTACCAGGCAAAAAATTGTTGAAAAGGGCAGAAAACTATGTTACCATAGGAAAAATTAGACATCAGAATACATCCTATAGCTCTAAATAGTGGGTTGCTTAGAAATAGAGAACCAAAAGCAAAAGCAAACATTAAGCAAATCTACATTATTTGAA
>CAZTAY010000139.1:0-6084 GCA_964611655.1 uncultured Eubacteriales bacterium | reverse complement strand
AAGTTCCTGGAGGTGGGTGCCAGCGATTTTGCTGTGAAGCCTATTAAAACACCGGATTTACTCTCCAGAATACATGTGCACCTAAAGATGGGTGAGATGATTAAAAAATCAAGCCCAGCAGGTGGTGCCACAGAGAATACCAAAGGCATCGGCAGTTCCACACTGGAGCTAATAGAGGAGACATTGAAAAAATATGATGATTTCGTCTCCACTGACGAGGTGGTGGCTGATACAGGGTTGGCCTATAAAACGGTGAATCGCTATCTGCAGCACCTGGCAACAACAGGTGGGGTAGAGGTAAAAAACATTTATGGTAAAATTGGGAGACCTAAACAGTATTACAAGCTTAGTCATAAATAAATTTTAGTAAACTTGCAAAGGAATGATCCATATCAAAGAGTATTTGTTCAATAACCAAATGAAAATCGGTGTTTTGGATTCAGGTGTGGGTGGCCTTACAGTGGTCAAAGAGCTTCGGGAGATTTTGCCTAATGAAGGTATCTACTATTTTGGAGATAACGCCCATTGCCCCTATGGCAACCGTACAGAGGATGATATCGTAGCACTTACCAAAAAGATGCTGGATTTTCTGCAGGAAAAACAGGTTAAGATTGTGGCAATTGCCTGCAACACCATCTCCACACTGATTGAGCGGTATCAAAATGATTACCCATTCCCCATTATTAGCATTGTACAGGCGGCAGCAAATTCGGTTGTAGAAAGTAAGCTATCTTCTGTGGGGGTTATTGCCACTGAGTTTACCATTAAAACCGGATGTTATAATCGGTTGATTCAAGAACAAAGCCCTCAAACAGAGGTTTGGGGTGAGCCTAGCCGTAATCTGGCCATGCTTATAGACAGCGGTGAATTTGATATGCAGGCTATCCGTGAGGATGTGTTTATGCACACTTACAAGCTAATGCAGGAGCATCCGGTTAATCATTTGATCCTGGGCTGCACCCATTACCCCATTGTTTCGGATCTGTTCCAGGAGGCAGCACCAGAAGTAACCCTTATTAACCCCGCCAGAAGCCAAGCCCTTGCGGTTAAGCGCAGTTTGGAGGAAAAGGGTTTATTGTTGGATACAACCTGTGGTGAGGTGAATATTTACACCAGTGGCTCACCCCAGGTCTATCACACCATGCTTACAAAGCTTGGTATTAGGGATAACACAAATATTCATACTGTTTAGCGCTATTGAGCATGACTGCTACATCCTTGTTGATGGGCAGTCTTTTTTTTCTTGGGGGAACGGTACTGGTTGTATAGAAGAGAGTAAGGAAAAATATGCTTTTGATACCTTATAAGAATGGGTGCAGCAATTTTTAAGGAATGCAACACTATTAAGATGTCAGAATAAAAGCAAAGCTCATTACCCAAACAACAGGAAGTGATAGCGCTAAGAGGGTAGATTGTATTGATATACTGCGGCTCATAACAAAATGGCGGTAGGGTATACTAGCTTTATCGCACCAAGTTTATTTATAGAAAGTGATGATGTAAATGAAACGTGTAATTGCCATACTCTGTGCACTGTTGGTGGTAGGATTGTCTGCTTGTTCTCAAAATAAACAAGAATCCACGTCTTCCGTAGCAAGCGTAGAACCTGCAAGCAGCGGCTCTGAGCCTAGCTCCATAACCGAGGAAAGTACTGTCTCGGATGTACTCAATGAGGAAGAGGTTGTATTCCACGGTACAGTAGTAGAAATGGTACAACAGGATGCAGAGAAAAGTATATTGCTGGCCTCTTTGGAAACTAAAGAAGAGACATTGTTCCATATTGATGAGAAAACAAAGCTAAATGTAAACTTAGATGAGTTACAGCCTGGGGATTTGGTAACCGTATATTTCTCGGGTATAACCACCAGAAGCATCCCACCCCAAGCTACTGCATTTGAGATTGATCAGTATGCGGAACAAAGCCAATCCGAAGCTCAGTAAGTGGTAAAGCAAGAAAAGAGGCGTCCGTTTCGGACGCCTCTTTTCCATAGCTATTCACTTATGCAGGGCAAGCGGGCCATTCGTATGTGCCGTTTGCAGGATTGTAGCAATAGAAATCCCCATAGGAGAGTTCATAAACAGGCTTTTTCAGTCCTTTTAAGGAGATTTTGCGCTTTATCAGCTCCTGTAAAAAGCCTTTGTTGGAGATATCGCCTTGGATAAGTACAAAGGTTAGAACATCATCATTTACAATATATTTTTCGTATTTGTTGCGGCATTCTCGGATATACACATCCCCAGCGGTATCGCCGGAATCCTTGCCCAATGACAATGTGGAAAGCCCAAAGAAATGCATGGTGTTTTTAAAGGCAAATCGATCATCGTATACAGTTTTTATACCACACATATTTTTTGCCGCAACCTCGCCTTGCTTCACAGCACAAGACCAAATACCCGCAATTCCGGTTACGTCGCCGGCAGCCCAAATGTTCTCCACATTGGTGTTTAAATACTCATCAACAGTCACTGTTCGTTCGGTTTTTACCCCGCTACCGGCTAGGCACTGAATATTGGGGCGAACCCCGGCAGAAACCAGCACAAAGTCACAGGGGAGCTCCTGGCCGTTTTTTAACAGGATAGAGGTTATCTGGTTGCCCTCATCCATCACCGAGCCTTCTACACCATTGGAAAGATAAAAGCTGCATCCAGCTTTTTCAAACAGTTCCTGGTAGGTCATAGCTGCTGTTTTGTCCAGCTGCAAAGGTGAAATTCTATCTGCAAGCTCTACAATAGAACAGGAAACACCCCGATGGCTCAGAGCATAAGCGGCATCTAGGCCCACCAACCCAGAGCCTACAATCACACAGCGCTTACCGGATTGTGCAATGGCATCCAGCTTTTCTGCGTCTATCAAATCTCTAAATCCATATACATTTTTGGCAGCCCCAAAGTTTGGAATGGGTGGAACTACATATTCGGCTCCAGTTGCGATCAGCAAGGTATCATACCCAATTTCAGCGCCGTCCGCCAAAACCACCTTGTTGTCGGCAGGGATTACCTTAGCCACCTTTGTTTCCCAAAGGCAGTCAATTTCATTTTCATTAAAGAATTTGGGATCTGTGAAATTGATCTGCTCTTTTGTTTTTTCATGCCCCAGATAGTGGTGAAGCATACAGCGGGAATGCACCTTGGAATCCGCTGTTATCACCAAAATTTCATCGTGGGGACGCAACTGCCGAATCTCTTTTGCAGCAGACAAACCAGCTGCGGATGCACCTATAATGATATGCTTCATCTGGCTTCGACCTCCTCTACAAAAATGGCTTTTTTAGGGCACATTTTTACACAGCTGGGGTCGCCGCCGCTTTCCTGGCAAAAATCGCATTTCACCACATAACTGTTGGTGGCTCTGTCGGCTTTTAAAACACCAAAGGGGCAGTTCATCACGCACATGTAACAATGGCCACACTTTGTAGCATCATACTTTACCAAACCGGTTTTAGGGTCCTTTTGCAGTGCACCGCTCATACAGCCATTGGCACAGGCGGGGCTATCACAGTGGCGGCAAAACACGGGGGTGTATTTTTTCTCTTGGGTTAAGCGAATAAAATTGCGGCTTTCCAGGGTGGGATCAGCAGGGTTCAGGGTATATATATTGGTATCGTCGCTATCCATACGGTGGGCATTCATGCACGCTATGGAGCAGTTTTTACAGCCATCGCATTTGTCGGCGTCAATCATAATACGCTTCACAATACGCACCACCTTTCTATATATTAAGCCCGCTGCGCTTTTCCATAATGATTTTCTCCAGGGTTTCGGCAGCGGAAGCGCCATTGGGGTCAATAATTACCTGTCCACCGGTAATGCCTTTTAGATCCTCGGTAAGAACCTTTGTAACCACAGGGCTGCCAGTGATAAAGGGTGGTTCACCAAGGTGTAATGGAAGGCCCAGCGCCAAGCCAAAAGCACCGTCGGCCAATGCTTGCTCTTCCAGCCATTGGGGGGCGGAAAGCACAAGAGGCAGCTGCGGGAGGTCTACTCCAATAGCTTCCGCCAGTTCGGTAGCGACTAGCTCTAATCTGCCGATAGCAAGGCAAGGACCAAAGTTCAGCACAGGAGGTATCCCAAGCTTTTGGCAAACAGCTTTCAGGTTAGGACCAGCCAGTTCCGCAGCTTCTGGAGTCATCAAACCACAATTTTCAAGGCCACCGGAGGAACATCCAGCAGAAAGTACGATAATATCCCGCTTAATCAGTTCCTTGGTGAGTTCCACTGTAAGGACATCATGACCACCAAAAGTAAGGTTGGAACAGCCTACAACACCAGCAACACCTTTGATTGCACCGGAAACAATCAAATCAATAAGAGGTTTATAGCTTCCACCCAAAAACTCCTTCAATGATCCTTCGGATACACCGGTGAGGGTATTTTTGTTGCCGTGATCAGGCAGCAAATTGAGTGGAACCGATTTGCGGCGATTTGTATAGGCGGCCACAATTTCAGCAATGATAGCGTCACTATCTTGATGGCGGCTTTCAAATTTGTATGGCATGTATTTGGCGTTGGCCTTTTTGGCTACATCATCCAAGCAGATCTGCAGTATTTCCAATTCATCACAGATGGGTTCGATACCCGGCAGGGTGCAGTTAAATTCAGATAGAACTGCGTCAATAGCGCCGGTGGCCAAGACTGCTTCAGAAATGTAGTTATTGCCTGCATGACCATCAAATACCTCGGTGTAATGAGCACCTCTCAGCTGTAAATCTTGGCCAACGCAGGTGCAGCCAACCAGTTTGAAGCCTTTGGCTCCTGCTGCACGGGCTTTTTCCACCACATCCGGTTGGGTGAGTCTCTCTTGGAGATAGGAGAAGATAGAATGTTGGTGGCCGGTTATCATAATGTTTATGTACTCAGGATCGATTACCGATAGGCCAACAGGGGCAAGACGGATTTGGGGCTCGCCCAACATTACATCGTTAAGCAGGTTGGTAAGGGTAAGACCATAGATACCTGTGGAGATGCCAAGCTTTAGGCAGGTAAGCAGCATATCCACCGGGTCAGAGTTCAGGTTGGTGGAACATTTTACAACACCTTTTACAATTTCCGCATTGGCGCCGCCAGGCAGAATGTTTAGCTCCTGCCACTTTTTAAACCGTGGGGCATAGGCCATCTTTTCTGTCAACTGCATTTTTTCGTATTCGGGGCGATAGATGTCGTCCAAAACAGCTTGTGCTACTGCCAAAGCTTTTTCGTATTTATCCGCAGCTTGGATGCCAAATAGGGAACATAGGGTATCCAATGCCTTTTCGCCTTTAATGGTACCTTTGGAGAGAGCAGTATTCTTGAGGTTTAATGCAGTGTTTTCCACCACATGTATGTAACAACCGGACCCCGATGCCACAGCTCTTAAAAAGTTTCGGGCTACAATCACATCGGCATTGGCACCGCAGATTCCGTTTGGTGCTTCGGGGGTTATCCGGCAGGGGCCGTTTGAACAAAGTCGGCAGCAGACCCCCATAAGACCGAATCCACATTTCACCGACTGCCCCTCCACACGGTGGTGGGAGGTTTGCATAGGAAGCTCACGAATAAAGGATTCGATGGGTTTGTCTGCACTGCTGCAGGTATTGCATCCGTAACACTGATTCATAATAATTCCTCCTTAGTATTATTGTCTACCAAAACTGTGCATAAAATGAATAAACTAAGATCCACACATTTCTGCCATCATAATGCTTTTTAGCTCTTCTTCTAGGTTGCTTTGTATTTTCTGCAATCTGTTATGAAACCCACAGCTAGATTGTTTGTCCTGTTCCCATTGGCAGGTGTACTTGGAATCGTGGGTACAGGCATTTACCACTATATCTCCGCCGATAGCATCCATTACATCGTATAGGCTTAGGGTATTTAGGTCTGCAATTAATTTACACCCTCCCTTTATTCCATGCTTGATTTCCACAATGTTTGCGACTTCCAGCTTTTTGAGTATCTTGTAAATAAACTGCTTTGGGATGAATTCATGTTCGCTTAAGTTGGATGCGGTTATCATGTTGCTGTTGTTTAATGCCCGGATTATGCGAAGTGCATAGTCGGTTTCTCTTGTAATGAGCACAAAACCACCTATTTCTGTATGGAATGCCT
>CAZTAY010000138.1:0-6092 GCA_964611655.1 uncultured Eubacteriales bacterium | reverse complement strand
ATTGGATACGATCTTAGGTTTGATTTATGTTATGAAAAATATGGAGTTGATAATCCCGAAGGATACGTTGAGCAAATAGATCGTGTTCTAGGGTCAAATATACAATTTGAAATGCGGCAGTATTTGATAGAACTTAAGAGTGAAATTGATAAGATTTCCAGGAATGATTATGTTGTTGATACTATCTCTCTGGCTTATGAAGCAATTAAGTTTTATGATAATATGAAGGCAGAGCTTGTTGATTTTAATATACCTGATGATGTGGCTAGTGAAATTCTTTCTTTGGTGTTTGGTGTTTCTGGTGGGAATCGTGAGCAGGAGCAGGATAGCCCAACAGGTCAAATAACTTATAAAAAGAGTGAGGGCGAGTCCACTGCTACTAAGGGTGGGGCTATAGAGAGGGCGCAAACTGAATTAGACGCATTAGCCTCAGGCCCTGCACATGGGGGAAAAATAGATGCTAAATCTATAGCAGAACGCGATGTCGGGCTTGGGCTTGAATCACAAGGTAAGGTTGGAAAACTCATTAGAGATCCAAGCGGCAGTGCCGAATTTATAGATTCTGTAACTGGCCAAAAGTGGGATGTTAAAGCATTTAACTCGCAATATGCTCCAAAAGGCTACAATTTAGATGCTGCAATGAAAAATATAAATAAAAGTTTGGCTAACGGCGAAAATGTTATGCTTGACACTAGAAACTTAAATGCCGCAGATTTGCAGGAACTAACAAACGAAATATCAAGACAAGGAATAAGCGATAGGGTATTAATATGGCCCTAAAGGAAGGTGAAACAATGAGTAATTTAGTTACTCATTGTTTTATCTTTAAGCTCACCTTGCTCAACTAATAATACCGTTGTGTCATTAATTGCGTAAATGTCACCAATCTTGCAGTTTTTAGGCGAGGAATAATCACCTGATGTTATAGGGTATGCATATGTCTTAACCGCTTCCGTAGCAGGGTCAAGCTCAATGATTCTTGTGAATGTTGCTGTTTTGCTTGTCTTTCCTTCTACATCAAGTACACTCTGTACCACTGCTAAAACTTTGCCAGACGGCGTGATTGTTAAACCTTCAAAGCCCCTGTTTGGAATCCTGTATTTTAATACTTCTGGCAAGCCTTGGGTTGGAGCATATTTCTTAAGGGCTTTTCCGTTCTTGTCCATCTTAATTATAAATGGACCATATTCGTCGCAAACCCAAAAGTTTCCTTGTTTGTCAACTGCAATGCCTTCTGTGTCAACGCCTTCCTTGTCATAACCCATTACATTTAAATCCATGTTTAAGGCAACTTCTCCTGTTGAACCAACTATACCGCTCGGAATCGGCAGGCCGGAGATGTTTTTGCCGTTTTTGTCTTTAATTGTAATCTGGCTATCTACAACAGCTTTACCGTTTTTAATGGTTAATATAGCAATGCTTGGGTTAAACTTAGGGCTTGGAAAAAATTTAGCCGGTAATGTCTCATCATTTCTAGTATAACTTGGCCCATCTGCGTTAGGACCTCTATCGCTAATAGCATAAAATTGAGGATTTCTGCTTGAGTCAAGTCCCTTAAAGGTTATTCCAGAGCCATATCCGGTTGTAAATCCTTTCTCAAAATATCCTTTAGCTGATTTTTCATAAGGTACAAATAACTTTTCATTTACGTTAACTTCATATTTAGACACATTTTTTACAGATTCATTTGCCCCGTATACAACAGTATTACTCACAAATACTAATGCAATCAAAGACAAGGCAATGAGTTTAGAATTATTTTTCATATAATCCTCCTTAAATTAAAAAATCTCTCTTTAAGAAGTTTAAGGACTCATTGTAATAATAGCTATCATAAAATGTAAATAATATGTAAAAAAGACTGCCGAATTTATCGACAGCCTATTTGATCTATACACCCTGTACCAAAATAGCCACAACTGCCACTGAAATCCAGCAGCTAAGCCCAAGTATGATGGGCTTAATTCCGTTTGAAAGCAATATCTTAATGCTTGTGTTAAGCCCGATTGCTGCCATTGACATTACAATCAAAAACTTCCCAAAGTTTGCAATGTTTTTTGACACATGCTCTGGAATACCTAAGAATGTGTTGGCTACTGCTGCTAATACAAACAGCAGAATAAACCAAGGAAACACCTTTGCAATACTAAAGTTTTCTTTCTCGCTATGTTTAGTCTTGATTGACATATAAACTGCCAGAACAAGGGTTATAGGCACAATTACCAAAGTTCTGGTAAGCTTTACAATTGTGCCAAACTCAAGGGCAATGTCATTTCCTGTTGTATTGCTCCATGATGAAGTGGCTGCAACAACTGAGGAAGTGTCATTTATTGCTGTACCTGCCCAAATCCCAAAGTTAATGTCATCAAGCTTAAGTAAATGCCCAAGTGCAGGGAATATGAACACAGCAATAATATTAAACAGAAAAATGGTTGAAATCGAACTTGCCACATCCTCATCCTTTGCTTTTATCACAGGAGCTGTGGCAGCAATTGCTGAGCCACCGCAAATAGAAGTTCCAACACCGATTAATGTTGTTACATCTCCCGGAAGTTTAAGAAGCTTACCCAAAATATAAGCAGTCAGAAATGCTGCCAATAATGTAAACTGCATAACGAATAAGGATTGTGAACCCACTTCTATCACATTAAACAGGTTCATTTCAAAACCAAGTAGTATAATTGAATACTGCAAAATCTTTTTGGCTGTGAAATTCACGCCTTGAGTTGTATTAAACTTTGGTTCTTTTAATTTATTACCGAACAATCCGTTTATAACAATTCCTGCAAGAATTGCTATGACTGGCCCTCCCACAACAGGAAACATAAGCCCAAGATACCATGCAGGAATTGAAATTATTAAACAAAACACAATACCCGGCAAACTCTTTTGTATTACATTTTCATTGCTTAAAACCATAAACTCTCCTTAAAAGTGAATCAAATTTTTAACTCATAGGTCTGCCGAATCTAATAAGGCTTGAATTTGAATATAAGGGATCATTTGAAACCTCTTTACCAAACCAAAAAGGCGGTGTGAAAACTTCCGAATCCTCTAAGGATTCAAACTCAATTTCAACTATAATAAGACCTTCTAAAAACTCCTCATATACGTCAATTTCAGCAACAAGTCCAACTTCGTCAATTTCCCTAAGAGGAACATAATAACGCTTTTTTTTCAGCCATTTCGTCTCGGTCTTTAAAGATAAACTCTCAAACTGCTCCTTGGTTATCTCAAGTTCATACTCCTGGCGTGCAATAGTTCCTTCGCCCTTTATGGCAAGGACATATTTTTGCCCTTCCTGCCTGATTCTGATAACAGGATCAACTGAAATGTAACTTTGCATCATTTCCTTATAGGGATATTTATTGAATTCAAACTCTGAATTCTTAAGCAAATATTTTCTTTCTATTTCCATTATTCGTTCCTTTTTAACCAGTCTTTTACATCTGTTAAATATTTAGTCATTGCCTCTTTTGCAGGTCCGCCTTCAACATTTCTTATATTAACACAGTTCTCAACCTTGATTGCATCATAAAAGCTTTCGTTAAACACATCAGAAATGTCCTTAAGCTCCTGCATTGAAAGCTCTTCTAGTGACTTTTTGTTTTCTATACAATAAAGAACAAGCTGACCGATAACCGCATGTGCATCACGGAATGCAACGCCGTTTAAAACAAGCCAGTCCGCTGCATCAGTTGCATTGGTAAAACCGCCTTTTGCGCCTTCTTTCATCATCTCAGGCTGCACCGTCAAAGTGGCAATCATAGCCTCCATCATAGGTAAACACATCTTAACCGTGTCAATTGCATCAAAGACAGGCTCTTTATCTTCTTGCATATCCTTATTATAGGCAAGAGGTAGTCCTTTCATAACTGTAAGCAATGACATAAGGCTTCCATAAACCCTGCCTGTTTTTCCTCGGATAAGCTCTGCCATGTCAGGATTTTTCTTTTGGGGCATCATGCTAGAGCCAGTTGAATAAGCGTCGTCTAGGACAATAAAACCAAATTCGTTTGTACTCCAAAGTATAATTTCTTCGCAGAACCTACTTAAATGCATCATCAGCATGGACAGAGCAGACAAAAGCTCAATCAGAAAATCCCTGTCAGATACGGCATCAAGGCTGTTTAAAGTAATTTCAGAAAAGCCAAGCTCATCTGCAACCATACGGCGGTTTATTGGGTATGTGGTTGTTGCAAGGGCGCCTGAACCAAGGGGCATCCTGTTTACTCTTTTGTCTAAATCTAAAAGCCTTTCAAAATCCCTTTTTAGCATTTCTATATAAGCACTTAAATGATGAGCAAATGTAATAGGCTGTGCCTTTTGAAGATGGGTATATCCAGGCATGATTGTGTCCAGATTCTCTTCTGACTTAACTGATAGGGTTTCAATCAAAGACAAAATCTGATTTTTAATAACATATGTCTCTTTTCTTATATAAAGCCTAATGTCAAGGGCAACTTGGTCGTTACGGCTTCTTCCTGTATGCAATTTTTTGCCCGTATCACCAATCTTTTCGATGAGAAGCTTTTCAATGTTCATGTGAATATCTTCAGCTTTAGGATCAAATGAAACATTTCCAGACTCTATATCATTTAGTATCTCCCCTAAAGCCTTTTTTATTTCCTCCGACTCTGCAAGGGTTATTACACCTTGTTTCCCAAGCATGTTAACATGGGCAATGCTGCCTGTTATATCTTCCTTGTAAAGCCTTTTATCAAAATAAATTGAGGAGTGAAAGGCATCAGTATTATCGTCGGTGGTTTTTTGGAAACGCCCGCCCCAAAGTTTCATTAACCTTCTCTCCTTTGTTCCATAAGCGCACGAACCTTCATTGAAAGCCCAAATAGATTAATAAATCCTTCCGCATCTGCATGATTATACAGTTCTCCTGTTGTAAAGCTTGCCAAATGCTCGTTATACATTGAATAAGGACTTTCAGTACCGGCAGAAATAATATTACCCTTGTATAGTTTAAGTCTAACTTTGCCTGTTACAGTTTCCTGTGTTGAATCCATAAATGCAGATAAAGCTTCTCTTAAAGGCGTATACCATTCACCGCTGTAAACCAGCTCTGCAAACTTAACTGACGCCATTTCCTTAAACGCCATTGTCTGTTTGTCAAGACAAAGATTTTCAAGGTCTTTATGAGCATAATAAAGTATTGCACCGCCAGGTGTTTCATAAACACCTCTTGATTTCATGCCCACAACACGGTTTTCAACTATATCAATAATACCTATTCCGTTAGCACCGCCTAATTTATTAAGCTCTTCAATAATGCTTGCAGCCGACATCTTTTTGCCGTCAACAGAAACAGGTATGCCTTTTTCAAATTCTATTTCCACATATGTAGGCGTATCGGGAGCAGATTCCGGCTTAACTCCAAGCTGTAATAACCTGTCATAATTTGGTTCATTAGCAGGATCTTCAAGTTCCAGCCCTTCGTGGCTTAAATGCCAAAGGTTTCTGTCCCTGCTATAGCTGTCGTCTTTCTTCATTGGCACAGGAATATTTCTGTCCTCTAAATATTTAATTTCATCTTCTCGTGAGCTCATGCCCCAACTTTCCAGTCTCCAAGGCGCAATAATCTTAAGTTCAGGGGCAAGGGCCTTAACCGTCAGTTCAAACCTAACCTGATCGTTTCCTTTTCCAGTAGCACCGTGACAGATTGCAGTAGCTCCTTCTTTCTTTGCAATATCAACCAATACCTTTGCAATCAAAGGCCTTGCCATTGACGTTCCAAGTAAATATTTTGACTCATATGCAGCGCCTGCTTTAAGCGTAGGATAAATAAAGTCTGTAACAAACTCTTCCCTGACGTCTTCAATATAAAGCTTTGATGCTCCAGTAGTAATTGCTCTTTCTTCAAGACCTTCCATTTCTTTTCCCTGCCCAACGTCAACACAAACCGCAATAACTTCGCAGTCATTATAATTTTCTTTAAGCCAAGGAATGATCACAGTTGTATCTAGTCCTCCAGAATATGCTAATACTATTTTATCTTTCATTGTAATACCTCCTGTATAATATACTTTCGCATAAAACAAACTTTTTCGGTTACAGCAGTTTCTAATAAGGCTTTCGGT
>CAZTAY010000137.1:0-6146 GCA_964611655.1 uncultured Eubacteriales bacterium | reverse complement strand
GGTCGAATCGAGCAGGTATCCCTCTGGAGCTTTGGTCTCTGTGATGGTGTACCAGCCGGGGGTGAGGTTCGTGATGACCGCCTCGCCCTGTTCATCGGTGGTAATGTCCTGATAAGCCGCACCGCCGTTCCACGATATGCGAAACGTAGCGCCGGGTAACAGTATGCCGCTGCTCACATCTTTTTTGATAATCGTTATTTTCGGCATGTGATGATTGGAAACAGTGATGGTATGCTTTCGACACTCCTTTAACACGATTTCCTGCCGGTAGCCGGAGTTTACATAGCCCTGCGGAGCTTCCAATTCCTCAACAATATATGTTGTGTTGAGGTCCAGGTTTTCAAGCAAGACCGTACCGTCCGCGCCAGTCTGGATATCCCAATACTGATTTGTTCGTGTGTCGGTAATGCGGAACACCGCACCCGCAAGTTTGATTGTCGGGGTGTCGCCGTCAACCTTGGTTATTTCGATGCTGGGCTTTTTTTTGTTGACGAATGTAACGGTGTATTGTTTGTTGTCGTCCGTGGCGTAGATTCGGATGGACTGGATCGGGTTTGCGTCCAACAAATACCCCTCCGGTGCAGAGATTTCCTCTATGATATAGGTGTCATCCACAAGATAATCCCTAAAGATGATGCCATTTTCATTTGTCACTTCCCGGAGCAGCACCTCGCCGGAACCGCGCCGAAGCTCAAACACCGCGCCGGGCAGAGGGACACCGTTTTGGTCTGTTTTCTTGATCACAAGGCCATCCTTACGGTAGTTGCGGATTTCCTTGTGCAAAACCTGCCCTGATTGAAGCACAGCGGTCTGCAATTCGTTGTTGTTGTTATATCCGAAAGGCGGCTGCGTCTCTTGAAACGAGTAGGTTCCCGGGGGCAGGTTGTCGAATACAGCGGTTCCATCGGCGCTTGTCACGAGTGTTTTGTCAATTGTTGATGGCTCGCCAAGATCAGTTCCCCAAAGGTGTATCGATGCACCGGCGAGAGGCAGCCCAGTGTTTGCGTCCTTTTTGGTGACGATGATGTCGCCAGTGATGCGCTGGTTTACGAATGTGACAGTGATTTCACGATCGCCGGGAACATACTCGGGGAAATTCTCGACGTTGCCTGGGGTGACTTCAAATTCATCCCTACTTTCCGTCCATGAATCAACCTCGGTTTCCCCGCCGTCAGAGCTGATCTCAATGACGGTATACCGATAAAAATACGTCCAGATCGTTTCTGTCCAGGTCATTGATATGATCGTGCGGGTGTAAGATGGCTGCACAGTCACTGTCTTGGGCGTGGGGTCACCGGTATAGTACCGGGGCGGAACTGATTCTGTCACGGTAATGGTAGCCGCATCATGGTTGTTTTCGGGGTGCGTGTAGGTAAACAGGCGTGCACCGTTGTCGACCTCCCAATTGTTTTCGCGCAGGATCGTACCATCGGTGAACCTAACCTCGATGTTGAACAAAGCGCCATCAAGACTCTTTCCATCTTGGTCGTGCTTGCGGATGGTAAACTGACCGTAAGCGCGGGAGTACTCGATTTCCTTTTCATTGCGGACCTCGACATTGGTTTCAACTTCGGCCTCAACCTCAATTCTAAAGCTGGATTGCTCTGGATCTTCTTCCTCCTCGCCTTCGGGTTCGTTCTCAAAAATAACAGTGCCGGAAGGATTGGTTGTGTTAATCGTTACAGTTTGAGAAGCCGGATTGGCCGGAAGATAGCCGTCAGGCGGGGCGGTTTCCGTGACGGTGTAAGTGCCACCAGGCGAAGGAATGTCAACAAGGATCTCGCCCCTGCTGTTTGTTACAAGCCCGGCTTGGCTCACACCGGGGCCGGAGACTGAGAAGGTAGCTCCTGCAAGGAGCCTACCGCTCGTGCTTTTTTTTATGATTTTGAGCATCCAGTCAACATCGGTTGCTTTCTCCAACGAAAAAAACGGCTGATAGGAACCCGATGTAGTCCACCGGAGCAAGGTGTAGCCATTAACGTTTACGCTATTTGCTGCTGATAGAGCCGCTTGCGCCTCCGGATGTGTCGCAAATGCGGAGGCGTTGTTTGTGATAGACCAAATAGCAAGTTGGACACCTACTGCGCTCGCTCTGCCCTCATTGTAGGCAATCATCAGCTTCAAAATTGTTGGATGGGTATATTCCGCCGCCTTGTAGGTTCCGCCCATAAGAGGGTCAGGCCCAAACTGAGCGCAAAACGGCCTGCCTTCGGATGGCCTTGCGGTGCTAAGGGAGAGACTTGGTATCTGACTGACATAGTACCCTCCGGCGTTAAAGTTAGCCGATTCCCCCCAACTCCATGTTATCGTGCCGGTATCTCCTACACCAGCAAAAGGCGTGATCTGCTGATAGGGGGCTTCAATTGCTTTCTTTGCATTCTCCATAAAAGCAATGAAGTCTGCCAATATGTTAGGGGGGAGATCAATAAATATGCCGGATGCTCCAAGCGTACCAACCGTGGGTGTAGTCATTTCCTCTTTGCTTTTGTCCTCTGTGGGGGTAGGATATGGATTATTGTCGTCAGGGTAAGCAGCATCGGAGTTATCCATATCGGGTGGTTCTGTCATACTGGGTGGGGTATTGGCTTCATCCCCTTCGGGTAGGCCACCAAAGTCATCCCATCCGCTGCCTGTAACACCGCTTAACGGCTCGTCTACTGCTGCAAAAGCTGATGTAGGGAAAGACGTAAACATAAGGATTACAACGAGGATTATGCTGAATACCCTTGTTGTCGATTTGTAGGCATTTTTCACTTGGAATCGCTCCTTAAAATTGAATTTTTACATAAAAAAGGGCTTTTCCACAATTCGCAGAAAGCCCTTAGCATATTTGAAGCCACCTTGCAGCGGCGATGGAATAAAAAAGAACGCCCCTTTTCAGAGCGTTCTTGAGTGATTATCGTTTACCAAAGAAATTCCTGTACCCAACGAAATTCTGAGCCGGTCCAGTAACAACCAACTCCAATGGCGAAAGCGTCTTTGTTCAAAATGTTTGCACGATGTCCGGGTGAGTTCATCCAGTCCTCCACAACCTCCATCGGCGTTCCTTGACCTCTCGCTATGTTTTCATTCATAGCGCCAATTTCGTCATACGGTTTTTTTAAACCATCTGGCCTTGTGTGGCTGTAACTTGTCACCAATTCCTGCGCCCTCACCTGAGCGTAGTCCATAGCCTTTTCATCGACGAACAGAGCAGATAAACCGGCTTTCTCTCTTTCCGCATTGACCAGCTTGATTACCTCTTGCCGATAGTCTTGGATGGTTTCAGCGGTATTTGCCTTGACAGCTTCCTCCCGGCTTCCGGCAACCAACCCCCGATACTTATTAAACTCGTCCGCGAACCAAGTTTCCCAGCTTTGCCCATCAATCGGCGGAGCGCCATATGTCCCACCTCCGGGCAAATTAACAACTTTTTGGTTCTTTTGAATAATGGTGTTGTAATCCTTGTGCGAAACAACGCCCACTTCCTGATCTGCAGCGGATACGAAGCACATAACGGTGCGGTCATTGGTTCTGCCGCGCACATTCACCGCCGGGGTCGTCTTATCCAAGACCGTTACACTGACTCCCTCAAATACTTTTGTGCTTGTAGTCCCATCGGTCGCGACCACCGCCACATTGTACGAGGCGTTTAGCCCATTGGCCGAAGAAGTCGCTTGCGCCGCGGCGTTAGCGGTGATGCCGGTCGTGCAGGTAAGCACAGCCACAGTAATCAGTACCATAAAGACTTTCTTCTTGTTTTTCATTTCGGTCTCCTCCTGTTACCTTCATTATATACTGACGGCAAAGGGAAAGCAACCAGCCGTCTACTATATACTTTTATTTGACGCATGAACTGTAAGAGAACAAAATGTAAACAATATATGAATTAAGTGGCAGTGTGTTCAACCGCTATAACGCAAAGCCTTTTATCCGCCTGGCCGGAGATACAGGTTATCATCGTCAGCCTGTTATCGTCCGTGTAATAGAGCGGCGTCCAATCCGAGGCGGCAATGGTGGTTACGCTTTCCACGGTATATGAGCGTTCGCCCAGGGCGGTTTGATAGGCGATGCCGTCGCCCTTGGCCAGCGTATACAGGTACTTGAAATACCCATCACTGCCGTCAAAATTGATATTGTGGGATGACAATCCAACATTGCCTTCGTAGGCGCTGGTTGAAGGGAAGTGTGCTACCCCCTTGCTCATAGCCTCCATGTTGTCCGGGCTTTCGTACACATTCACCGAGAGCTTCAGCTTTGGAATCGTCAGTACGCCTATGCTGCCGTTTATCATCTGCGCCTTTTCGATGGGCGTATGATTTCCGGCATAGGTGTCACCGTTCCAGATCGCCTCCGGGTCTGCAACAGTTTTGACCGGAGCCGCGGCAAAAGGTACGACCTCAGTGCCATCTTCCGCAACGTTGGCTCCGATCACGATCTCGCCCTCGGTTGAATCGTGAATAGAAATATCGCCACCGAAAACCCCTGTGTCGTAAATCCGTCCAGGTGGAATCTCGCTGCGGATCCCCGAAGTGTTTCGATCGATAAAATATAACACCGCCAGAGATAAACAGAGCAGAAGGGCGGCGCAAGCTATGGCAGTATGCATTTTGTAATCCTTGAGCATTTGTCTCATACGGTTTCCTCCTTCTTAGTATCTTTCTCGCCGGACAGCCACAGGTCAACGGTACTCGTCTCCAGATCAAAGCGCGTATTCTGGTGCTTGCCGACAATAAATATCCTTTGATTCAACAGCTTTTTTGCAAAGCTTTTGTCGAACACAAGCCGGATCTCCACATTTGACAGCTGCCGCAGATCGATTTTGGGCTCTCTCGGTGACACACGCAGCTTTGCGTAAATCTCGGGAACGCCCGCCTGATAGACATAGATGCGCACATTTTTACGCAGCCGCCAGAAAATGGCGCAGGCCACAATACACCCCGCGATAACGACACCCGCGATAATTAGTGGGATGAAGTTGAATGGGATGATAATTTGCTCCCCCTCGTAAACGATGGTATAGGTATTCTTGCCAATGAGCTCCTTAATGACTTCACCTCTAAAGGAGGCCGTTGCGACATAACCGGAAGCTTTTGTGCCGGTAGTTGGAGCTGAATAGTAGGCCATTGCGGTATAGTCGCTCGGCACTTGGCTGTACCCCATGCTTTCGCTGCCTGTCACCTGCCAATCCACCGTCTGCAATTGTAGCGTTAGGCCATTTTTGCTTACGGTTTTCGGGATATTTGCCATGTCGTTGCTTGCAAGGTTATTAAAGCGCCGCGTGTCGGTAACCGTATAGGAGTAACTGGTCCTTCCTGTTTCAGAAACCACTAGGCTCTCGGGCATAAGAAAAAGATCCCCCTTGTAGCCGTCTGCGTCAGAATAGGGGAGCTTATTGCCAAGCAGTGAAAGAATTGCTGCTTGATCGTTTGATTCGCTGTTCACGGTTCTATTCTCCGTGACGGTCTTAGAGACACTTGCAGGCGTCGAATCCCGTTGAATAATTTCGCTGAATCGATACCGATAGCCGCCCTGGGAAAAGGCAGGCTCTACAAGTTGATCTGGGTCGTAATTTGCAGATACAGTATAGGATTTGTGAAGATAATTGCGCTCCCCTTGCTCCACAAGCTGGATATCGGTGGGGTAGGGCGTCGCTTTCTGTCCTCCCATGTCCATATGTCTGGGGGCGGAGGCTTCCTGTGTTTGGGATTCCTGCGAGGACTCCGCTGTGTCCGCAACAGTTACAGTTAGGGGATCAGGGCTTGCGGCCAGCGCTGGGGACGTAAGCATAACAGTCATTACCATACCTGCTGCCGCCACTAAAAGATAATTTGCTTTTTTCAAATCGTTCCCTCCAGTCTTTCAAATCAGGTCAACAGCCTGTCGAAAATAGTGCGTATGATTTTTTTGCCCAACGATTCCTGTGTCATGTCCAGCAACTCAATGTTGTCATAAACATTTGCGGACAGGTTTGCCTGAATACCGATCACCATCTGCTCGGCAATAAGCGGCTCGGTTAGGTACACTTGCAGATCGTCCATGTTCACTACACTGCCAAAGTCTAGGATCATGCCGGTGTCCACAGCATCCTCAATGGGAAAAATGACGGGCGCAGTAAACTCTATCACCCACGTCCAACTAAAACCGCACAGCAAAATGCACATGGA
>CAZTAY010000136.1:0-6185 GCA_964611655.1 uncultured Eubacteriales bacterium | reverse complement strand
AGTAATGATGTTTTAGTAGAATTTGAATTTACAGGAAAAAAAGCTTCACAGCTTATTGATTACACAAAAATAATTAAAGGCAGTGAAGGAAAAAAGCCCTCTCATGATGATAAATTTACTGGAAAACATGAGCAAAACGATGCTTTTTCACGAGACATTAATATATTTAGTATTAATCTAGCTCAAAGTGTAGATTTAATAAGAGAGTTAAACCCAAAAATAACAATTAAGGATATGGCCAGAATTTTATTTTTTAGAAGTATATATGAGGCAAAACTCCAAAATTGGGAAAAGGATGATAGATTTCAAATAACAACTTCAGGAATTTTTTACCGCGTATTAAAAGACCATATAGCCAGAACTGATTTTGGCGATGGCGAACTTGAGGAGTTATAAGGCTGTTAAAAAGTTATTCTCATTAAGAACATATCAATATTTTTAAGCTATAGCTAAACACTTTAAAACCGCAGCATTTATTTATTTATAAAGTTATAGCCTTTTGAAAGACAGGGATTTTTATTTAGAACAGTCTTGTTTTAGCAGTACGGATAAGTTCGACATGCACTGATTATGACTCTAATGTGCAATTAAATTATAGCATTTGGGATTCTGATTATTTATATAATTGACTGTTATAGATGGAGGATAATTCATGTTGGCATATGAAAAACAAAAAAAACAAGCTTCTGATAGTTCTTTTCAAAAGTCTAAAACAACTGCTCAAAAAAAAGAGAATGAAAAGCCTATTGTAGAACCAAACTTGACAGGCATACCAGGCACAATGAAATCACGATTTGAGAATCTATCGGGATTATCGTTTGATGATGTGCGTGTGCATTATAATTCTGGTGAACAGGCACAATTACAGGCGTTAGCATATACACAAGAAAATCAGGTGTACGTTGGGCCGGGGCATGAGCTCGGCCACGTGGTGCAACAGAAACGGGGAATTGTGAATCCAACAACTAGTTTAAATGGCATTAATGTGAATGATAATGAAAAACTTGAAGAAAAAGCCGATGGAATCAGTAGATATTCTCACAAAGATAGGGCAATGAAAAATACAGTTCAAGGAAATAGTATGGTTGTACAAAGAAAAAAAATAAAGGAATATTCCCCTAGCGTCCTATCTCCTTTTCAACCACTTCTATGGAGCAACGAAAAATATAATATATTTTTAAAACACTATGAAGATGAAGAAGTTGGAGAGCCATTACCAGATTTGGAAATAATGAAAAACCTAATTCAGAAGTTTCAAACTCCTGCCATTGTACATCGGGGCGAAAACAAAGGAACTTTTCAAAGTAGTTTGAAGCCCCACAATCTTTTTGATTTATGGGAGCAAATGCCTCAAAGCAGAGAAAATTATCTTGCTGAGGGAACTCCATTTCATCCTGGATTGCATTTACATTTAGGGTTTGGTAGCATTTGCGTGCTAGAAAGACTTTCACCTAAAGAGCCTTACCGCATATTGCGGGTCTTAAAATATAACACAAGCAATTGTAAGTTGCTGGAAGAACGAGATGTCATGAAAGAATTTATTGACCCCTTAATTGATAAGTGTAAAGCTCTAGTTAATAGAGCTAACTTGAGTGAAGATGCAAAAAGAAAATTTAAGTTGCTTTCAGAGGCTGAGACTTTGATAGGTAAAATCAGGGCACATAACTTAACAGGACCGTTAGTTTCTAGTGTTGTTACGAGTGCCATTTCCAGCTGTACCTTTGCCGCAATGAGTGACAGAGAACAGAGTTATATGATAATTTTCCATTTAGATTCAAAACATTCAATGCCTTCTGCAAAAATAAAAGAGGTGCTGGAAGCTGCTGGTGTAGCAGATGTGCAAATACGCAACTTATTTATTAGTAAAATAGAAGGGACAGAAGAAGAAGAAAAGTATCGTCGCGTTAAAGAAGATTTAATGGGAATGCAAGGAGAAAGTGAGCCCGCATTACATATCACGCATTTAGACCGTGGCCAGGCAGGTGATGGTTTTTTCAGCCAACGACATGATAGGATTGGGGTTGATTTGAGTTTAGGCCCTATAATCATTGGGCAACAAGGTACGCCTCTTGAAGAAGCTTTACAAAAACTTAAAGATATGATTTTGGACTCAAGTAATCTTCAAAAATTTGTAAATATTGCTAGACTTTCTATTCCCAAAAAATTAATTGATTTAATAGCTAACCTTGAATATGCTCGTAGTGAAAAATGGACTAAACGTGTCAAAAAAAAATTATTAGCAAGCTACCTGAATTAATAAAAGATATTAATGATATAGTGGGACTCAAATATTTTACCAAACCCCTAGACTAACATTGTAAAAAGCCACAATGGAGTAGGTAGATATGGATAGGTTAAGACTAGCCAAACGTTAGGACTAAGCATTAGCCATACAATCTTCATCTTATATAGGATTTTGAATTGTCCATAAGCATTGCTCCCCGATAAGCATCTAACTATGAAATACTGGGTATTATTCAACAACCAAGAACTAGTTTAAAATAAAATCTAAATGTGGCAAATATAATGCCTGTGTTTAAATTTTAACCTCAAGAACAAAAAAGGCAATGAATGAACATTTAAGGTGGGCAGTATAAGTTATTGTTTATTAATGCTGCTGTCCTAAAATATATGATAGTTTGTACTTTGACTAATGACGCTTAGCTATGAGTGTGGATTTAAACAATACCTGTTTTCATCTATTGAGTACGAACTAAATAACACCACAATTATGGTAATTAGAAACACATTGTTTTGTATGCTTAAAACAAGGTGAGTGCTATGCGAAATAAACCTTTATTCCAAAAAATCATAATCTTCGATTTGCTTTATTTGCTTTTTACACTATTGCTTATTTTTGCAGTATACGTTATTGACTTTTTTTGGGTTACATTTATCTTAGGTACACTTTATGGAGTTGTAATTACAGTTGTTTCTTACTGTAAGCAAATAAAAAGAACTATTATAGCAATTGTTACGACTCTTTTATCAGCTGTTGTTATACAGTTTAGTTTGATTGTATTAGGTGTTCCGTATATAATAATACTTTACATATTAAGAAATAATTCATGGGTTAAAGAAACGGGTCATTTAACAGTGAATGAAGTTATAGGGTATAATTGGGGCAATATGTTTTTTTGGTTTTCTCTACTAATCTCTCTTGTTGTATCACTTGTTAGTTTAATTCTCTTTAATGCTATTAGATACCGCAGGAAATAGGGATAAGTTTAATATGACGATTGATTGTTGGAAAATACGACTAAGTGTTATAATTACTTGAAAAAATAAGATTTGTGTTAAGGTATAATGAAAGATAGATAATTCCAAAAGCGATCACAAACAAATAGGAGAGAACGTAATATGAACGAAATTATAAAGCCATTTGGTTTATCGTTATTTGAACCAATAGGCGTTTTAGGTGTAGAGGTTCTTGAGATAGGGATTGATTCCATACTCGACGATGGTTTATTTAAAAATATGCCGATTGTAGCTGCGATAACATCATTGGCTAAATTCGCTCAAAATGTACATGATCGTAATTTATTAAGGCAGACCCTTACATTTATTAAAGAATTCAATGATGGGAATATAGATTCAGAAAAGCTTAGTAATTACAGACAAAGGATAGACTCTGATAAAAAGAAAGCCGAATCCGAACTTGGAAGGGTTATTATCTTGTTAAATAGCCATATAGAAACAATAAAATCTAAGGTTCTGGCAGATTTTTTCAGGTCATATGTGAATGGGATGATATCATGGGAACAATTTGTTGAGTTATCTGAAGCAAATAGAAGAATATTTGAATCTGATTATAGCATTTTATGTAATGAAAATAAAAACCACGTAGGTGTAGCTGATTACCCCAATAGACACAAATACAATCGTCTAATCTCTTTGGGATTAATGGAAGAAATAAATAAATCTGGCTTACTTCAATCAATGGAAACTATGGCACAAAAATGGATAACTATTACATCATTGGGCAAAATCTTTTGCGAACTACAGATTAACACGGCAGGACTAATTCAAAATTCAGACTAACCAAAATCATGACGATTTCCTCCACCACTTCCGATTCCTTCTAAGATACAGACGTTTTTTTCAATTGCTGCAAAACATGTTTTTTAAAGACTAAAAGATTAAGAGAAGATAAAGATTTGCTATATTAGACATCAGTCAAACCGTATATTCACGGTATGAGCGTGGATTTCACTTGTTGAAATTAGCCGATTTTTATCAAACTTCTACAGATTATATATTGGGTAGAACTAACATAATAATACCTTATGAAGGTAAAGTAAACAAATAATCAGAATGATTAAATATATTAATTCAGAAAAACAGTGGGAAGCATAATATCTACTATATATTATGCTGCTATCAATATTTAAAGCAGTCCATGTTTGCAACTTATGTCAGGCATTTAGACACACAAACATGTATACTTTATTTAGGAGTGAGTCAAATGTCTGTTCAATCAATGGAATCTATGGTTAAGTGGGTTGAAAATCATGTGATGGATAACCCTACATTAGAAAGAATGTCATCTCATGTTGGGTATTCCCCATATTACTGTTCAACAAAGTTTCGTGAATACACAGGTGTCACATATAAGCAATATTTAGCAAAATGTAAGATAAGGGCTGCTGCCAAGCTGCTTCTTAATTCTAAGTCAAAGATTATTGATATTGCATTTCAGTGTAACTATTTGACCCCTGAGTCTTTTTCACGAGCATTTATGAGGTCTTATCACTGTACACCCACGGAGTATAGAAGAAAGCATCAATAACTCATTTGCTAACTCCAAGTTGCAATAAAGGAGAAAAATATGATAGACAAACTTGGGAGAAATGCTGTTTGTTGGTGTGGTAGTGGTGAGAAATACAAAAAATGCCACTTACCTATCGATGAATTGGTGCAAAGTTATATGGAAAATGGGTGTTTAGTTCCTCCACGCAAACTGCTTAAAACTAAAGGGCAAATAGATTATATTCGCGAAAGCAGCAAAATCAATATTGAAATATTGGATTTCGTTAGTGGGCATATCGACGAAGGTATTTCTACAGATCAGATAGATAGGCTTGTTTATTGCAAAACTAAAGAGCTTGGAGGGATACCTTCAACACTAAATTATAACGGTTATCCCAAAAGCGTATGCATCTCGATAAACAACCAAGTATGCCATGGTATACCATCTGAGCAAGTTATCTTAAAGGATGGAGACATTGTTAATGTAGATGTTTCCACGGAATATAATGGTTACTTTTCTGATTCGTCACGAATGTACTTAATTGGGAATGTATCAGACCATAAGAAACGTCTTGTACAGGTTGCAAAGGAATGTGTGGAGATTGGTATACAACAGGTCCGTCCTTGGGGTTTTCTTGGTGACATTGGGCAAGCTATTAATGACCATGCCACCAAAAATGATTTTTCTGTGGTAAGAGAAATTGGTGGTCACGGTATTGGACTTAAGTTTCATGAGGAGCCTTGGGTAAGTTACGTAGCTAAAGCTGGGACAGGGTTGTTATTAGTGCCAGGCATGATTTTTACAATAGAACCAATGGTGAATATGGGCACAGACAAGGTATACACAGACAAAACGGATAACTGGACTGTTTATACCGCTGACGGAAAGCCTTCTGCACAGTGGGAGAGCATGGTGCTTGTTACCGGTAACGGCTGTGAGGTGTTGACTTACTAATTGTACGTTAGCCTATGAAGTTGATTGAGCCCCAAAGCCTGCCACAGATCAAAGATTTACGTTTGCAGCAAGGGTTTTGCAAACGTAGAACTCATATTAATTGAATTATGCGCTCTGCCACACAGTGTAGCGTAGCGTAGCGAGTGGCGCTGAGTGCTTGTTTCGGTCTGTTTTATGCTGAATTAGTTATAGCTAATTCAATTGAAAATCGGCTGTACATACTTGTTTGTGTTAGATGATTATTAATTAATTATACGACCTGCCACACAGTGTAGCAGAGCGGAGAGGGTGCGCTGAGTGCTTGTTTAGGTCTGTTTTAGACTGAATCAGTTATAGCTAATTCAATTGAAAATCTGCTGTACACACTTGTTTGTGTTAGATGATTATTAATTAATTATATGACCTGTCACACAGTGTAGCGGAGCGGAGAGTGGCGCAGAGCGCTTGTTTCGGTCTGTTTTATGCTGAATCAGTTATAGCT
>CAZTAY010000135.1:0-6446 GCA_964611655.1 uncultured Eubacteriales bacterium | reverse complement strand
GGCAACTTATAAAAATCATAAAGGATATACAGGATACTGTTATGTCTATGCGAATGGTTCCTCTTGCGACAACGTTCTTTAAAATGCATAGAATTGTTCGGGATATGTGTAAACAGCTTGGCAAGGATATTCGGCTTGAGGTTATCGGCGAAGAAACAGAGGTTGATAAAAATATTATAGAACACATTTCTGACCCTCTTATGCATATTATCAGAAATTCGGCAGACCACGGTATCGAAATGCCACAAAAAAGAAAGGAAACCGATAAGCCCGAACAAGGCACTATATTACTTGAAGCGAAAAATTCCGGAAGCGACGTTCTTATAATAATAAAGGATGACGGAGCAGGACTGAACAAGGAAAAGATTTTGAAGAAGGCAAAGGAAAACGGCCTTTTGAAAAAGCCAGAAAGCGAATATGCCGACAGAGAAATTTTCCAATTCATATTTATGCCGGGCTTTTCTACAAATGATAAGGTTACAAACTTTTCTGGTAGAGGCGTTGGAATGGATGTTGTATCAAAAAATCTGGAGGTTGTCGGAGGGTCTGCAAGTGTAGAGAGCATTGCCGGCGAGGGAACGACATTCACATTAAAAATTCCGCTTACTCTTGCTATAATAGAGGGTATGATGGTCAAAATGGACGGCGCAAAATATACATTGCCGATTATCTCTATTAAGGATTCGTTTAAACCAAACATGAAGGATGTTTTCTGTGACCCTAATGGCAACGAAATGATAACCGTCCGTGGGGAATGCTATAACATTGTTCGGCTTTATGAATTTTTCGGTGTTGATTCCAAGATAAAAAATCTTGAGGATGGCATAATGATTATGGTTGAAAACGGCGGAGATACGATTTGCTTATTTGTTGACGAGCTTGTCGGCGAACAACAGGTTGTTGTTAAGTCTATGCCAAAATATATTAAAAAGATTAAAGGCATTAGTGGCTGTACTCTTTTGGGGAACGGCGATATCAGCCTTATTATTGATGTTGCAGGCTTTTTTGATTAATGTTTTTAAGACTGGAGGTCGGGTTTTGTTGTGGCAGAATTAATGGAAAACGAAGAACTTATAAATGAAGAAAGTGAAGATACAACAAAAGATTTGTATTTGACATTCCAAATTAATGATGAGGACTATGCTATCGAGGTTGTTAATATAAAAGAGATTATAACTATGTCTGATATTACGGTTGTTCCGAAAACCCCAGATTTTTTAAAGGGGATAATCAATCTTAGGGGTGATATTGTTCCTGTTATTTGCGTTAGAAGCAGGTTTGGTTTGCCTAAGATGGAATATGATGATTCAACTTGTATTATCGTGCTTGATTATGGCGAATATATTATTGGTCTTATTGTTGATATGGTTAATGGCGTTTTGACTATCCCTGAGGAAAATATTTCTTTGCCGCCTTCTGCAAAGCTTAATCATACTAATCAATTTGTTAAAAATGTCGGCAAAACAGAGGAAGGCGTTAAGCTCTTGCTTGATATCGACAGAGTACTCTTCTAGAAATTAGAAATTAGGAAAAATCCCGGGGGAAAATTAATTTCGGGATTTTTCGTTTTTTATTGGAGTGGTAAAAATTATTTTGTTTAAATTTGGTCGATTTGTTTGAATTAGGTAGTGAAAAGTGGTATAATCGTTCCGTTAAAGGACAGAAAATAACAATTAGTACTAATTTAATACCAATTTTTTAAATTTTTGAAAGGAAGTTTTTAAATTGAATTTTTTAGAGAGCGTAAAAAAAAGAGCAAAGGAAAACATTAAGACAATTGTATTGCCGGAAACTGGTGATATAAGGACGCTTACGGCGGCTGACACTATTCTTAGGGAAGGCCTTGCAAACCTTATTCTTATTGGTAATAAGGAAGAAATATTAAAAACACCTGGGCTTGAACTTACAAAGGCTACAATTATTTCCCCGGAAACATATGAAAATTTGGATGGGCTTGTATCAAAGCTTTATGAATTAAGAAAAAACAAGGGCATGACAGAAGAACAAGCAAAGGAATTGCTTATAAAGGATTCCTTGTATTTTGGTGTCATGCTTGTTAAAGAGGGCATTGCGGATGGTATGGTTGCCGGTGCTGTTAATTCTACGGCTAACGTGCTTCGTCCTTCATTGCAAATATTAAAAACTGCCCCCAATACAAAGCTTGTTTCGGCTTTCTTTGTTATAGATGTTCCTAATTGTGAATATGGCGCTGATGGCGTATTTGTTTTTGCTGACAGCGGCTTGAATCAAAATCCTAATTCTGAGGAATTGGCTGCTATAGCTATCAGCTCAGCTAAGTCCTTTGAACAGCTTGTTTGCAAGGAAGCTATTGTTGCTATGCTTTCCCATTCCACAATGGGCAGCGCAAAGCATCCTGATGTTGATAAGGTTGTCGAGGCTACTAAAATTGCAAAACAACTTGCGCCTAATGTTAAGCTCGACGGTGAATTCCAGCTTGATGCAGCGATTGTGCCAAAGATTGGCGCTTCCAAGGCTCCCGGAAACGAAATCGCCGGAAAAGCAAACGTTCTTGTTTTCCCTGACCTTGACTCGGGAAATATCGCATATAAGCTTGCTGAAAGGCTTGCAAAGGCTTCTGCCTTTGGCCCAATAACACAAGGCATTGCTAAGCCCGTTAATGACCTTTCCAGAGGTTGCTCTGCCGACGATATCGTCGGTGTTGTCGCTATAACAGCGGTACAGGCTAGAGACTAGAAACTAGAGATTGGAAAAACCCCAAGAGTGCCAATTTGTAGAGCAGGCGCAACGCAGAAAAGGGGTCAAGGGGAAAGTCCCCTTGTGGGGTTTGGGGCAACGCCCCAAGGTCTTGATTTTAAAAAATGATCGGAGAATGTTAAAGATGAAGGTATTGGTTTTGAACTGCGGCAGTTCTTCTTTGAAATATCAGCTTATTAATATGGAAAACGAAAAAGTCCTGGCTAAAGGGCTTTGCGAAAGAATCGGCATAGAAGGCTCTAATTTGAAGCATGTGCCGGATGGCGGCGAGGCTTTTGTCCTTGAGATGCCTATGAAAGACCATAACGACGCCGTTAAAAATGTTATGGACGCGTTGGTGGATGCAAAGCACGGAGTCTTGAAATCCACAGACGAAATTAGTGCCGTTGGACATAGGGTTGTTCATGGTGGTGAGTATTTCAGTGGTTCTGTTATTATTAATGATGAGGTCTTGAAGGCAGTTGAGCTTTGTAACGACCTCGCTCCTCTCCACAACCCACCGAATTTGATTGGTATACAAGCTTGTATGAATATTATGCCAGGTTTGCCACAGGTGGCTGTTTTTGATACGGCTTTCCACCAAACTATTCCGGCTAAGGCGTTCCTTTATGCCATACCTTATGAGCTTTATGAAAAATATAAAATAAGAAGATACGGCTTTCATGGCACAAGCCATAAATATGTTTCCCAAAGGGCGGCCGATTTTTTGGGCAAGAAAGCGGAGGATATTAACATAATCACCTGCCATTTGGGCAATGGTGCAAGCATTTGTGCTGTAAAGGGCGGAAAATCCTTTGATACGAGCATGGGTTTTACCCCTCTTGAAGGACTTGCGATGGGAACAAGAAGCGGCGATATAGACCCTGCCGTTATTCCTTTCATTATGGAAAAAGAAGGAATCGACGTTAAGGCGGCTCTGGATATTTTGAATAAAAAGTCAGGCGTTTTAGGCGTTTCTGGTGTTTCCAGTGATTTTAGAGATATCGAACGTGCGGCGAATGATGGCAACGAGCGCGCAAAGGCTGCTTTGGAAATCTTCTATTATAGGGTTGCAAAATATATTGGCGAATATGCCGCTGCCATGAATGGCGTTGATGCTGTCGTATTTACGGCAGGTTTGGGCGAAAACAGCTCGGAAACAAGGGCGAATGTTTGCTCTTATTTGGGCTATCTCGGCGTAAAGGTCGATAATGACAAAAATAGCAAGCGCGGCTGTGAATTTATTTTCACCACAGACGATTCCAATGTCGTTGGCATGACCATACCGACTAATGAGGAATTGGTTATCGCAAGAGATACAAAGGAATTGTTGAGCAAATAGTCTTTTGGGGAGGGATTTTCCTTCCCCTTTATTTTTGGAAAAAAATTTACTTGATTTATTTTAAATTTAGTGTTGACAATTATAAAAATTTGTTGTATTATTTAATTCGTTCGCTGCTAAGTTAATTTGCGGTGACGATATAGGTTAATATTTGGAGGAGTATCGAAGTGGTCATAACGAGGCGGTCTTGAAAACCGTTTGTCCGAAAGGGCGCGTGGGTTCGAATCCCACCTCTTCCGTTTATGATTTAATAAAAAAGCTGAGGCAAAGTTTAAAAACTTTGCCTCAGCTTTTTTATTTTAAGTCCATATCTTTCAAGTTATCCGCTCGAGGCAACGCCCACTATAAATTAGGTGATGTTCTTGTGTAAGGACTATGTTTATGTTATAATATAAATGAAATAAAAGGAAATTCTTATTTTTATTTCATTAAAGCCGGGGGAGACACCCATAGCAAAAAACGTTTCACAAAGGGGACGGCACCCATAACAAAAAACAGGTAATGAGGTGAATTTATCAAGGAAAACCAAAAAAATATCAAGGTTGTTAATCAGGATGGGGTTGTTTTAGCGTCTACATATAACAGACGGGCCAGACAGCTTGTTAAAAAATATAGGGCAACCTGGATTACTGACGACACCATTATGATTATGCAGCCAGAGGAGATTGATAATATGGAATTATCGTTTGCAAAGCCTGTGGAAGTTTCAAATCCCAACAAGCACGACTATGAGCCGCATATATTATGTGTTGATGAGTATGTTAAGAAAGACATTGGGCTTGAAAGTCCTAAAGACAAGGCTATTTTGGATTTGGCCAAACGACGCGTTGAAATGAAACGCAATCTTTTTGGACAAGTCATCGACTTTTGTCTATTGCTTGTTTTGATGCTATGCCTTATTGGTATGTATAGTGAGGACGGCAGAGTTGTACTCAGTGGTATATTTGCATTTTTTTGGGGCGTAAGGCTAATTATACGTCTTGTAAGATATGCAAAGCCCTCATTCAAAAACGGTATTGCCGCTTACTTCAAAGAGCGTAAGCAACGCAAAATCGAATTTGAATACAGCAAGCTTAAGAAAATGAGCAAGGAAACCTTTGCTGAATTGAGCGATCTTTAAAAAAGACCTCTTGCTAAGCCTGTAATTGTGGGCTTGGCAAGAGGTTTTTTTCTGTTTTTAATATAGTGCGCAAATTTCGGATACAACCTTGTCGGCCATTTTGAAATCCATCGCAGATGAATATATGGCTTCAAGGTTTTTGTGATGTTCTTTACCTTTTTTAAGCTCGTCGGATGCACAAGCTAAAATCTGATTATACAAGTCTGAATTTTTTTCTATGGTTTCTTTATATAGAGCTTGCTTTTCTGCGTCGAATACTTCACTTAAAGCTATGTGTGAAGCTTTTGGCTCGTCTGAAATTCCGCCAAGAATAACTATCTTCAAATCCGGTATAAGAATATGGCGGATTTTATTCGGCTCCATAGTGTCATAATAGCACTCTATATTATAGCCGCGGCATACAGCGTATTTTGCAAGGTAGTCCATAAGAATTGCGGCATATGGACGAAGTTCAACATCCATGCAGAAAACCATACAGCCTGCCGTCAATGTGTTAGAATAATCTACAAAACCCTCACTCGTAAACGCCTCCGTGAATAGTTTTCGTATTGAACCTTCTTTACCTAGGTCATCTGTAAATATTCTTTTAGCTGTTTCAAGGCTCAGCTTCATAAGCTTATAGTTATCGCAAGTCTTTGCAAAGACTTCATTATTAAGCTGTAAGATAAAGCTTGCACTTTTCATATATCCATAAGCATTTTTATACAGCTCGCCTTTTTGAGCAATAATCGACGCTATTTCGTCTTTGTTTTCTTTTAATTTCTGAACATCAAGAAATTCTCCAAGGTTTACAATAACTTCTGAGGCCCCTGGCATCGTTGGGTCAATAACATGAGGTGCTGTGCCGTCTATAACCGCAATCTTAAGAGCAGGCACACATATTCCATCAAAGCTGTCCTTGTCTGCCGAGCAGCGTATAAATTCAACCTTGTTGCCCTTATCCTTTAAATGCTTTGCAATCTTTTCAACAGCCGTGCTTTTTCCAACGCCCGAACCGCCCTTAATAATATAAATACGCTCCGCATCCTTTGGATTTATTATATACTTAAAATAACTGAAAAAACCGTCAGGTGTGTTTGCGCCTGCAAAATACTGTTTATCCATACTTATCACCCTTATATATTAATATTCTTATCATATGGATAAGAGTGCATTAATGTTACAAATATGCAATTGCGAAGATTGTTGACATATTATTGCAAGCTTATTATACTTCTAAGAGCCTGTTTAATATCTCGCTTTTAGCGTAATTTCGAGATGATTATTTGA
>CAZTAY010000134.1:0-6456 GCA_964611655.1 uncultured Eubacteriales bacterium | reverse complement strand
TTTTATACTGCTTAGGCTACGGTGCAAACGGCATTTTATTTGCCATCATGGGTGCTAAAATGTTAGCTGAACAATATGTTGGGAGATCACAACCACAGTTAGAATTATTTAGTCCTAGCCGTAAAACTTTGTGATTACACGATTTTTATAGCCCTAACCCCATAACTCCACTTAATTTAGTTGAACCGCAATATAGTTCCGGCAAGCCTATACCACAAATCCACGCCAAAAATAAGGCAGTGGTTCGCCTAGGAATCTTTGAGCATTGGTAATATCAATGTTTTACTTTCTTGTGGAAGATCATACAACTTTTTCTCATAAAATATTTCACCACTTTCAAGATTCATGCAATAGATGTATCCTGACCAATCAAAAAAAATTATATAAATTGGTAAAGCAGACGCAACAGTCTACAAATAGTTCACCAGTTTTTGCTGCTAAAATTTCTATTGCCTTGACAACAGATGTTAAAATGCTTGAAAATATAAATTTTTTGACAAATACGAAACATTCCTATTAAAAATTCAGTTATATTCTATTATCAAAAGAATATTTGTAGAACCCAGTATGTGGGGCTCAATTTTCATAAACTCATTCGATTTTACAATTGCTATGTCTAACATAACTTTTTTTTCATTAAAATAAAGATAAAAGTTGATTTTAATGGCAACAAAAATTCTATTTTTTGGACTTGTACATCTCCAAATTAGTTGCAAACAGCCACAAATGATAATGAAAAATTTAATCAATTTCATAAGAATGACCTTGAACGTATAAGCTATAAGATAATGAATGTACTGGCAAAAACCGGTATAAGTCTAATAAAAGGCAAACCCAGGAACTTGAATTGATAATTTAATGCAAGATACCAAAGAGGGTATTGCTTAGTTTCCTAAACAATACCCACAAGGTTAATACTAGTTTTATATCGGTCAACACTCAACAATATTAAGATGTTTATAAGAAAATTGAAAACGAGAGTTGAAGTTGGGGCGAATTGAAATCTTGATATGATAATGGTATAATTAGATATAAATGAGTACATATAGGTGTAGATTTAAGACCTAAAATCAAGCACAAGTATAGTACTATATGTAGATATACAAATCAATAAATGGTATAATGGAAATTGAAATGAATTTCTAATATTGTCACTTAATATATGGTGATATACTATAGGAAAACAGCAGCTTCTCTCTTGATGTAATTTACATCGCTCTACCATATCTTTTTGTTTCAGCTTTCTATGCTTAAATCAAAACTGTGATGGTGTTTTTAGAAAAATTAGGGCGGTGTTAATCTTTGGATTATAATTTTGACTGGAATTTTATACAGGCTGGAGCACAGCTCGTAACTTTATCCAATTTTAGTATTTCATTTAATTCTTTAGCATCATCAGTATTAGGCAATCCCGAGCAAATAATTATGGGTTATGATGGCTTAACAATAATTATTCCAAATGTTACACCTTGTTCTTTAATAATTTCACCATGAAATTGCATTATTACCCCCTGTACTCTTTTTAGTTTTTGTTGCTAGTATTTCTGTTTCTAATATCATCAATAATTAGTTGTATATGTTCAATTGGGTTGGATATTATTATTCTCCCAATTACTGCCATTTCGACCTGATTTATTTTTTTCGTGGTTCTCAATTCCCTAATTCTCTCATTTAACATGTTCATTCCTCATAAGTATAGTATACTCAATGTTTACACCATTTTAAAATACTTTTGTATTATAATAATGGTTTTGTTGTTTTATGATGAACATTGTTGATGAAAAATGATGAATTACAACATACAATAATTATCGCAGGGGGGATGAAGATGCAAGAAACAATTTTAGTTGACGAATTAGGCCGTATTGAACTATCCATAGACATTCGAAAGGCTCTTGGAATCAAAGAAAAGGACGTAATTATACCAATACAGGGTATAGTTTAAGAAAACCTAACAAACTATGCTGTATCTGTAAAAAGGAATTGGAAGACAGTCAGATTGAAGCCTGCCCTGAGTGTTTTGATAAACTGCTCCAAACTGAAAACAATGCCGAATGGGAAATTCCCTCTGAACTCTCAGTAGGCTATTACAGGAAAGTGGACGAGTATGGAAAAGTAGTCATGTCTATTGAACATTTTAGAAAACACAACATCAAAAAAGGTCAAGACCAAGTTATTCTCGAATTAGAAGGTTATACAATTAATATAAAACTCCAGCACTAGAATTGTCCAAGATGCATGCGTATAAAAAATAAGGATAAGATTTGATGCAATGACTGCTATACCATTCTAAAGGCAAACAACAATCAGATTCAGGAATAATACATATCACTAAAAAAAATGTAGAGCAGAAGCCTACTACTTTTATATTTTTAACCATGTTTCAAAGCAGCGTCCCGCATTTCTCTTGCTTCAATCGACCAGTCCTTAAATTCTTCAATTGTCATTTTCCCTGAAGTAACAGCTTTATGGCAATTCCATATGCAATGTAGCCATTACATAGCCGCTTCCGTCAATCGTTGGATGCGGCTAGATTTATGGAAAAATGAAGATACAAAAAAGGCATTAGGTCAAGTATTTACCGATTTGGAAAAGGCGCAAGATGGATTTCGTGATGTTGATTATGTCTGCAAAAATCCCATTGTATATGGATACAAAAATCTTTGATGTTAAGGGCATATTCTTAAAACATCTGATAGCCTTCCATTGGTGAGAAAGGGTATACCTAGTTAAAGAATAAGGATTTTTTGTTAACTCCGAAAAGAAGTTTAATCTTAGAGAATTTCAGTCAAAGATAGAGAGCATGAGCGTTAGGATTAACTGCAACAGCATTATTTTACCTAAAACTAATGGCGTGGAACCTTGATTTATGCTATCATTGTTATCACGATTATCATGAAAGGAGACAGACCATGAAAAACCATAAATGGATAGATGGCAAGTTATTAGAAATGAACAAAAAATGGTCTGCCCTGCAGCAGAGCTAACGAGAATGGATTCAGGAGTTTAACCAGAGAGGGGGATTAGTAGTGATTACCGCTTCACAAATCGTTGATTACGCATTATCAATCGGATATGATAAATGCGGCATTGTCAGCACTTCAGACATGAGCGGCTATACCGAAAAGCTGAATGAGAGAATAAACCACTTTCCCGAAATACAAGAAAGCTCTGAATGGTTATATGGCTTTGCCAAATTGGAAGATAAATTTCCTTGGGCAAAGTCCATCATAATTTGTGCGTCGTGGTATGGTAGCTATCACATTCCTGAAACTGTAAACGGGCATATTGCGAAGTATTATTTAACTGATAGCAGACGAGATAGTAGTGCCAAAGAACATAAGCGCAGTATAGAGTTTGAACAATACTTACAAAGGCAAGGACTAAGACTTGCTACTGATAGAAAGTTTGGCTTCACCGCTCTTAGATGGGCGGCGATGCAGGCAGGCATTGGTATCGTGCGAAAAAACAACTTTTTCTATACAGAAAAAGGTTCTTGGGTTAATCTTGAAGCGTTTTTGATAGATATTCCTCTTGAATATATAAATCAAAACAATATCAAGAAATGCCCCGAAAGTTGCTCGTTGTGTATTAAGTCTTGCCCGACAAAATCTTTAGCAGAACCCTATATGATGTGCCGCAATAGTTGCGTTTCTTGCCTTACAACATGGGAGGGTTGGGATTTAACCACCGAAACTCACAGAGTAAATATGGGCAAATGGATATTTGGATGTGATGTGTGCCAAGACGTATGTCCGTTTAATAAAAATGCGTGGACTGAAAACGAGGACTTTCCCGAATTAGAGGAATTATGCCAACACCTATCTTTACCGCAAATTGTAGCGGCAGATTATTCATTTTTAAGAGATGTCGTGCAGCCTAAGCTGTGGTATATCCCGCGGGATAAGGTGTGGCGATATAAAACAAATACACTCAATGTCATGCTTAATGATTACAAGCCGGAGTATTTAAGTTCTATTAAAGCAGCTTGTAATGATGACAACGAAGAAGTAGGAAAAATGGCAAAGTGGGTACTGGCACAACTTGATTGTTTTTGCAAATTGTAGGATTTAGTTTAAGAATCCCAGTCTTGTTGGATTAAGGTTTTTATCTGTTCGGCATTGGTAAAATTTATGCCACGAAATATCTTGAAAATACACGTTCTATTGCTGCTGACGAGCGTATCGGCATGAGACTTGAGGAGTAGTTTTTAAAAAAATATGATGCTTGTTCCCATACTCACATATAATATAAGCCGGTAAAAAGACCGCTTGTTCGCTATCAAAGAATAAGCGGTCTTTTTGCGATTACAGGGATTTTTCCCTCTTACATAGCCGTTTTCGGCAATCGCCGAAAGCGGCTAAATCTATGGAAAGGAGTAAAAATCATGTTTTACAGCAATTTTTTACGAGGGAAGAAACAAGCATATGGAAGAAAAAAACGCCACTATATTTATCATCGGGCGAAAAACAAATTGTTCAAGTTTATAACAATCATGATTGATAGTGAATATATTCGAATTCATTTTAAGTTCAAGCAAGATAATATGCGAAAAATTGTAGAGAAGGAGCCTCTGTCGATCATGGTCAAAACAAAGCCCATAAACGCGCCTTGTGAAATACCTTAAAATTGCTGCTTTTTTTATGTTCACACCTGCCCTTTCTATACTATACACGTACCGAGCCTTTGGCAGAGCGTTTCATCTGCTCGTCTAAAGCAATCATCAATCGCCATACTTTGCCCGAACAATTGGAAGAGGGTGTCGTTTTCAAGCACAATGGTGTGGTAGGTAATGGAGCTCAGTTCCGAAACACCTGTCTTGGAAAACGGCATGCTCACGACACATATAACAACTGCAACCAGATAACAGTAGCACTTTCCGTGCCGCTGTTGCCGCTAAGACCACTGTAATAACCACAATTTTTGCGCCGATAAGCTCTTCTTTAATTTACGGGATAGCTGCTCTGCTGCTCATTTGCAAAGTCCAGACTGACCTTCGCCACGGATGGGTTCAGATACAGCTTGTTGGGGCAAGGGTTTAGGTTTAAAAACGGCAATTATTATTCATAGCGATATACTCTACACTGAACGAACCTATTATTTCATTTCTAATTGCAGATAAAGGATTGTTTGACATCATAGTTTTTACCATATTACAGCCTGCACCGCCAACACCAAAAACTTTTATCGGTGTTATATAGTAGCTCATGGCTTATCCGACTCGCCTTTTTTTCTTGAGTAAATTATATCACAGATAGACGCCTCATTTTAGGCAAAGTTTAATTTGCTTCTTAACCTGTGAAACTTTAGATAGAAATTGCATAATCTTTTATTATTAAAATGGATAGTAAGAAAGGCTTAGGAGGTGTAACTGTGGGAATTTCATGTCTATTTGGTCATAAATGGAACGGCTGTATGTGCGTTCGTTGCAAAACAAACAGGAATCTATTACATGATTATCAAGCCATCGATGGTAAGTGTGTGGAAAAGTGCACAATATGCGGCAAAACACATGATGTGGCTCACAAGTGGATTGGATGTAAATGTATAACCTGTGGCAAAGTAAGAAGACACAGTATTAGAAATGATGAATGTGTCTATTGCAAGATAAAAGCTTATAAATGCAACGAGTGTGACGGAAGTGGTATAATTAGTTATCAAGTAGAATATGCATCATATCTATCGGGACATCAACTTGGTAGCGATATATGGGAATATGAAACTTGTTCAACATGTAAAGGCGATGGTTATATATATGACGAGTCAAATTAATTTATCTAGTATTAAAAACGGCATGGGAGGTGCAGTTTATGTTCATAGGTTCATTCTCTTGCTGGATACAAAACGGCACAGTAGAGCTTCCCGACATGTTTGCATTTGACAAGGTATCTTTTTCCTGCTCAATAGGTACATACAATGAAAATAAACGCTTCATGCTCTTTTTGGATAAGTCAAACCAAACATCATTTAACCCATGGTTTGTATGGAAGATGGGGATTTCTGGCTGTAAAGCTGTAATGCGGGGAGGCAAGCTTAAATTGCCACGCAAGGCGGCAGGCTATTTTGTGGATGGTGGCAGGCTTGAGCTTATCGGTATGGGGGCAAGCTTTGTGCTGCGCGAACCAAATGGCAGAATATTTTGGAACACCCTACCCGACGGGAAGATAACCCTCATATCTGTAGGGAAAAAGGCGTGCGAGCTTGCTTGTGGGTTTAACGAACTCAACATACCCCTTGACCTTTCTTCGTTTCACTATGGAAATGTGCCGGGATTATTTCGGCATCTGCTGTGTGGCTCCCCGGAAGATATAGTTTCCTTTGAAAACTCCCCAAATATGCCCCTACTTTCTCTTGGAAAAAATCCAAGTGTGCATTTGTCACATGAAACCGAAAAAAATCTGTGGTTTGCCCTGCGGCATACCGGGCTTTCACTTGTTTTTACAGACTTAACTGATG
>CAZTAY010000133.1:0-6610 GCA_964611655.1 uncultured Eubacteriales bacterium | reverse complement strand
ATCCCTGTAACGCTATTTTGTCAGACATAAAAAACCTCCTTAAACCATTTTTTCAAACCGCATTGTCTTATGATGAATACCCGTGCCGCTTTCAAAAAATTCGGCCGCAAACGCCCTTTTAAATCCGTCCGCGACCATAATTTCAGAAACCTTTATAGCAATATCCGTCATATCCCCAACATTTAAAGCCCACACATCCACCTGTATAGCTATATTTGAACTATACTCCAAATCGTCCGCAAAGACCTCAGGGCTGTTGCTAAGCTCATAATATGTAATAACCGGAAGCTCATTAAAGCTTCTGGGATAATAATAATTAATTTTTACGCCAGAAATCCTGCTGAGCTTCTCAGCGACATCCTTTTTTATATCAATCATTTCTTACCGCCGCTCCTGTCTTTTAAAACTTTTCTTGCGGCATCAATAACACCGTCCACAACCTCCGGCTTTGCGCTCTTTAACGCGGGATATAAAAACGGTTTTGCCGCCATCCCCGCCCAATTTTTAGAATAAGAAATATTCCCGCCGTATTTAGGGGGCGAAGGAGAAGCCGAACCCCTCTGCCCCGTTCCGAATTCCACAAAAGCGGCGTATTCGGACTTTGTATAAACTCTTCCGAAAACGCCGTCCTTTGTCTGCACAGCCTGCGAACATATGCTGTTTCTGAGCTTCCCCGTACTAACCGGCACAAGCTTTTTCGCCGTATTTTCCACCGTCTTTATAGAATGTTTCATGTAATTAAGTGACTCACTCTCTATTGTTAAAGAGAGTGAGTCAAGATTCGACAGAACCGCGTTTAACGCCTTGATTTGAGCCATAAAACCACTCCTTATACTGCCTTTTCCAAAAGAACTGCCTTATGCCCCGGCCAATCAGACACCGAAACCGCCACATAATCGGGTCTTTCGCTTTCATTAGCAAAAAGCCAGATTCCGTCACCCGGAACAATCTCCAAAGACGTCTCACAAAAACAGTTTTTCATATAACTAAGCCGTTCCCCATATTGTTCAAAAAGAAGTCGTCCTCTGGCAGGCTGAATAACCATAGAGATTTCTTTTGGCTCTCCATAAGAAACAATTTCCTCAGAAAATTCCCCGCTAAGAGCCAATCGATGCCTTAAAATAACAGAAGCTTCACCCGATTTTCTCAAATCGCCGTCACCCTTCCTTTCACAAAAGGACGAAGACGGCTCTTAACATTCTCAGGAATCCCCTTCTCAAAGCCATAGGAAATACCGCCCTCAGAATAATTTGAAACCCCATCAAGCCCCCGCTTAGAAAAATAAAGAACAGCCAGTTCACAAACGGCGGCTTCAACCTCCTCGGGCAACTCGTCAATGTTACAAAAACCTCTTATATCCGCCTCTGCCCGGTCAATAAAAAGCTGTATCAAATCTTCAGAAAGCTCAGGACGGTCTAAAAGCAGTTTAACTTTCTCAATCGTTATCATATCTAAGACCTCCGGCTAAAAATTAAGCTGTAAGGTTAGTAATCTTGCCATGCAAGAATTCCGGTCCATGAGCAAGACCAATCTGGCCAAAAAGCTGATACTTTTCAGAAGCCCCAGTTTTCGCCAATTCCTCAAGGAAGAAATTACCTTTACCGGGAACAGTCTGGAACACCGGCGCAATATGAGCCACATCCGCAACTAAAAGAGTATTCTGGGGCATAAACCTGTCATAAGCAATGCCGCATTTAAAGAAATCGGTTTCAATTTCCATAATATTAACGCCACCAACATTTCTCATATCAGATACATAGTTCATCTGGCTGCTGTAAATTTCAGTCAGTTTTTGCTTTAAACTAGAGTTAACAAAAATAACCATGTTGTCAAGATACGCTCCATTATCTGCCATGGCCTTATAAAGCGAATTAAGCAAGTCCTTTGACAGAGCCGCTGATTTACCATCAATAACGTTTTGGCTAATTAATGAAAGCAATCCTCTCGTTTTATTAGCTACGCTCGGAGAATTTCTCTTTGCATAAACCCCGTTAATAAAAGTATATTCAACATCTCTAGCAACCATCTTGAGCCTTTGGGCAATCTGCCAATCCAGCTCGTTTGGAACGCTATTTAAACCGTTGACATTATTAATCCCTGAAAGCTTCCCAGAATTTGACTGCTTAACATATGTAATTTCCACTGTATCATGAAAAATCTGAACAACGTTTGTGCCCTGCGAATGGTTTAAAAACGTCCCAGTAGGGGCTGAAACGGACTGAACTTCGGAAATAGCCGGTTGCTTTGCGGCCGGATAATCAAATAAAACAGCCGTGGGAAATTCCTCATTTTCCGTTGCAAGACCGCCTGTAAGTCCTCCAATCATGCTAAGTAACGGCGTATTTGAAGAATCCGCTGCAAATAATTCCCCCGAAAATTGCGGGGCATTAAATGTATCATTAAAACCTGTTGCCATAAAATCTCTCCTTTAAATTTTTATCAATTAACAATTTCACCTTTAGCGGCCGCCTCACGCTTTAACGCAATAACAGCGGACACATCGCCTTTCTCTTTAGCCGTCTGAATCTTAGCCTTATAAGTTAATGAAGGACACGAATCGCCTTCCCCAGGAGCCTTGCCCCTAAGTCTTAAATTCACACCCTCCTCAATCCCCTTTTTCAGGCTTGGAAAATAAACTTTTTCAATGGCTTCAATAGAAGCGTTACAGCTTTCGGCATCAGAATAGTTCAATAAAGCTTCAAACTCCATGGGCACGCCCTTTTTCGCTAAAATCTCCATAGCCCCGATTCTAAGCTCACGCCTTGTAATTTCCGCGCTTTTCTGCTCTAACTCCTGCTCCAACTGTTTACGCTCATGATCGGCTTTTTCCTCTGCACTCATTTTAGCAAGCTTTTCAGCCTCTGTTCTCTCCCGCTCAATCCGCTTAGGCAGTTCATTCTCCACAAAATTTCTAACAGCCGTTTCAGCCGCTTTTGTAGCTCGCCTGTCCGCCTCCGAATCAAGCTCCTTCTGCGTATAAAGCCTTTCCTTTTCCTCAAAGCCATCAGTATCTATTTGCCCCATTAAGTTCTCTGCCAGTTCATTCAAAGCCCCGACATTAGCCCCCAAAGTTGCAGCTTTTTGATTTTCCATAAATTCAAACCTCCATCTATATAAAAATTAGGCCTTTTAACGCCATGCCAAGGGCAATTTATTATTCCTTATCCAAAACCCAAAACTTCCCCTTTTCCTCCGCAACAGAAATAGCTTCGGCCTCTGGATCAGCCACAAAAGACAATTGCCCCAGCAAAGTCCTGCTAGAAACAGAATTTTCAAGAGTTTTCACCATCTGTGCCACCTCCAAATCGTTAATAGGCAGACTGTGACTAAAATTAATGTCAATTTCCGATTCATCAAGATTATTAACCCAGTTCGGAACAGCCAAAACAAGTCTAAGCCTGTCCCTCAACCCCTTTTCCATATAACGCTTCTTAATCTTATTCATCTGTGAAAGCCCAATCAGCTTATACTTCATAGCCACGCCCGACACATTAGAAGCAAAATTAGCATCATTCATAGACGGCACAAAAGAGAACTTATGCAAATCCTGTTCAAGCGTCTGCCTTAAAATCTCCGATCCGTTCTGATCAAGAGCATTAACAAGCCATTTTGCGTCAACATCTCTGTCGCCCACAGCCTGCAAAATCCGCTTATCCTTTAAAACAGCCGCATCCCCTTCATCAAGCCTGAAATTTTTAAGAAACAATATTGCCTGAACAAATCTCTCAACATCATTGACCCTGTCTGATTGAAGCTGATTATAAGCATCAACAAGGCTCAAAACGTCCTCGAAATCCCCTTTTGCCTCCTCATTATTCTGATACTCAATAATCGGAACCTCACAAAAATGGTGTTCAGCCGCATCCACAAGTGTAAGTTCCATATTACCTGAAACATGTCCCTGTGTTTCATAAACATAGAGTATTTTGTCCGTATAGACATTTATAACAGTCGTCTTTGTTTTATAAAGCCCATCACAACGCAAATAATAATAGATACCCAGCATTTTCCGATTCCCTGCCGTATCCGCTCCCACAACAAAAGCATTTCTTGGATCAATAACAAAAGACTTAGGCATGGGAACATTTTCGTCAGACATATATAAAAGCTCATATCCAACGCCAAAAACCCCCATATCCTTTGCTATTTCCTCGTCCGACTCCCAGAACCGACCCTTTTGATAAATTTTCACAAGCCCCGAAATATCAAGCGTCTTAGAAGAATACTTTATTTTATCCCCCAATAAATACCCTGTCGTCATAGTCACAATATACTTAGGAAAAGCGTGAACAACCTTAACATTCGGCCGTCCGTCTCCTTTAGCCTCCCGCTTCAAAATCCCATGTTTACCCTTATAATACCTGTCAAGCTCTTGAAACCTGTCTAAATTATGAAGATGCTCCGCCATAACGTCCCTAATAAGCTCATCAGACACACCATTTTCTAAATCCTCATATTTAATATTTCGCTTAATCAAACAAATCCCCCATTTACCAAATATCAAAATCCCTAATATCCATAACTGCCGCCCCAGCATTTTCAAGAATCTTTTCAGCAATCCCAGTAGTAGCGTCCGGCGCATCGTCATGCTTGTTTTTTCCCTCTTTCTGATACAGGTTCATAGCCTGAAAATACTCAGGCCACTTATCCGCCCAGTTAATCGGAAAATAAATATGCTCCATAACCCAGGTAGCATTAGACAAAATCCGCGCCTTTTTGTTTTTCGACTGATGAAAAGCAAGAATTTTTGTCCTATTGCTGTTATATTCCTTCTGCAAAAGCCTTTCAATAGCCCGGGCAAAGCCTCTGCCCCCATTATTTGACTCAATGTGGCAAACATTGACATTCCCGTCAAAAATCATTTTCGCCGTCAAACTCTCTGTAACATCCATTGACTTTTTTGTATAAAGCACATCCAGGACATAAGCCTCGTCATCAAAAACCCCATAATTTATCGAGCAAAGATAATCGTCTCCTGTATCAGCCGTATCGGTATAATTCCTTATCTCCGTAAAAAGCAGGTTTTTCTCCGAATCCATCGGAAGCTTTTTATACGTCTTAAAGGCCGTATAAAGTCTCCCCTTCACCTCAATAGGCTCTTGCTGATAATTAGCCGAAGCAATGTCTGCTCCCATAACCCTGACTTTCTCCTTATATGATTTTTCCGACAAAATCTCCTGACAAAGCATAGAACCATCCTCTTGCTGCGCTTTAAGTGAAATATGCCTAAGCTTTCCGCCCTTAAAATGATTAAGCGCCCTTCCTGCAAGGTCTCCGTTTGCCCATCTCGTCATAATGATAATAATTTTTCCGTCTTCCTCAAGCCTCGAAATCAAAGTATTTTTAAACCAGTCCCAATGCTTTTCCAAAACCGCCTCGTTATAAGCCTCCCTGGAATTTTTAATTAAGTCATCAATTATCAAAAGATTGCATCCAAATCCAGTTGCCGTCCCGGAAGGAGAAGTAGCCAGAAAATTATTATATCCGCCCTCCAAAGCCCAAAGCTTTGCTGACCCTTCCCCGGACTTAATTCTTACCCCCGGAAAAATGTCTGAATAAACAATAATTCCCTTCTCTGCCTTAACCTCCGAAATGCTATTTCTAACGCTTTTAGAAAACATCCCCGAAAGCCGCTCATTATAACTTCCGGCAATTATCTTAGCCTTTTTGTTGCGTCCCAGAACCCACTCAACAAATAACCCCCCAGTACGGGATTTCCCGTGCCTAGGAGGCATATTAACAATCAGAACCTTTTCATCCGATTCATAAAAATTTTGGAGTTCCTTACAAAAATCTTTAAGATAACGTCTGTCCGGCTTATAAAAATCCTTAGCCTTTAAGCGGCAATAGGCATAAAAATCCTTTCTTGCCAAAGCAAGCAAAACCATAAAAGTATTAACCTTATCCGTCTGTCTCACATCGCTCCAGAATCGCCTTCAATTCCTCCGCAGAAAACTCATCATAGGGATTCACTTCTTTCCCAGAAGTCTTACCCGGCTTACACCCGGCTCTGTCAAGCAAATCCCTGGCAACAGCAATCCTATATTTCACATCAACTTCTTTATCCTGCAATATTTCAGCTAAAACATCCTTTGCCATCATAGCATCCGGCAAAAAATCCATATTTCCACCTCACTACAGCCCATATCTTAAAATCCAACAATAGCATAATAAATCATTTTAACGTCCCATTTGTTACCTTTTTAAACAATAAAAAAACCTGTACCCAATACGAGTACAGGCTCTAAATTATTTTTTTATAACTTCCTTATTCCCCATATAAACCCTCAGCGGCTGCGGGATATTAACTGAACCATCTTCATTCAAATTATTCTCCAAAAACGCAATCAACATTCTAGGCGGCGCAACAACTGTGTTATTAAGAGTATGAGCAAAATAATTCCCATTTTCTCCTCTCACTCTAATACCAAGCCGCCTTGCCTGGGCATCTCCTAAATTAGAGCAGCTTCCAACCTCAAAATATTTTTGCTGTCTGGGAGACCAAGCCTCAACGTCAATGCTCTTCACTTTCAAATCCGCAAGATCCCCTGAACAACACTCAATTGCCCTAACAGGAATATCCAGCGAACGGAAAAACTCTATTGTATAG
>CAZTAY010000132.1:0-6618 GCA_964611655.1 uncultured Eubacteriales bacterium | reverse complement strand
AAAGAAAAGCTTCAAAATTTTTTCTTGGGATTGTTCTTAGGATTAATGAGTGTATTTTTAGGTATATTAGCTCTTTTGCTTTTGAATAAATAAGTTATAGAACAATACATTAATAGCGGTGAGTTAAGAAACAGTTTTGAGGCTTATATTTTTTCTGCATGGGAGCTATTAGTCAAGTTTTCAAACTATTGCTTTATGATGATTTCAGAATTTTTTTCATGGTTTTCAGTGTTTGTGGATTCTGTAAAGATTTATTTATACCCTATAATCATAGCTCTTTGTGTTTATCAGTATATGCTACATTTGCGAAATAAAAAAGTTGAGATATAATAAAAAGTGTATTATTATGTATTAAAGCGTTGTTAAGGCTTTTTCGAGAAATGAAGAAAAGCCTTATTGTTGTTTACGTATTATTTTTATGGAGTGATTAATTTGAAGACAAACAGGTTTACTTTAGTATCTTTTGTTGGAATTCTGGCAGCATTTGCAATTGTTGCTTTTACATTTGGCTCCAGATCAATTAAGCCTGATCCGGAAGCGGATTACAAAGCGATTGTGAATGTGGATCTTAATGTGGATTATCCTGAAACTCCAAACGATGTTATCAAATTCCACAATCAAATTGATTATTATTTATTCAACGCACCTATTGACGATGACAAGAAAATTAGGAACGTAATCGACAAGAAGAGACAGCTTTATATGTCACAGTGGCAAAGCGACAATTCAATTGATGCATTGGTTGACCAATACGAATATGTGTCCAGTCAGATATTCAGCACAAGCTCTAGGATGGTAGGCGTACCTGAGGACGAGCTAGTAGTGTTTGGAATCGAGCCAAAGTATGCTTTTGTTAAGGTGACACAGGTTTGGACAGCAAACAAACAAATTGTATATGATTTTAACCTTGAAAAAGATCGTGACGGTAAATGGAAAATCAGAAATCAACAACTATTTGATTCATCAGAAGGTACAGAGGGGCAAGAGAATGCAAACACACAATGACATAAACATTTTGGCTATTGATAGCTCGTGTGATGAAACGGCTGCTGCCGTGGTTGAAAACGGCAGAACCGTTAAATCAAACATCATTTCTTCTCAGATTGCTTTGCATGAGAAATATGGAGGAGTTGTTCCAGAGCTTGCATCAAGAAAGCATATTGAATTGATATCTTATGTTGCGGAAGATGCTTTAAAAACAGCAGGCAAAAGCCTAGATGATATTGATTGTATTGCGGTGACTTATGGACCTGGTCTTGTGGGAGCATTGCTTGTTGGTTTAATTTATGCTAAATCAGTTGCATTAACACTTAAAAAGCCGTTTCTTGGAATCAACCATATTGAAGGGCATATCAGTGCTAACTACCTTGATAATGAAGGGTTTGAACCTCCATATATTTGTCTTGTTGTTTCAGGAGGTCATACCCACCTTGTATATGTCAAGGATTATGGAGTTTATGAGGTGTTAGGAAGAACAAGAGACGATGCGGCAGGAGAGGCTTTTGATAAGATTGCAAGAACTCTTGGGCTTGGATATCCAGGAGGGCCTAAGCTTGAAGGACTTGCACAGTCTGGCATTGCAGATGAAACACTTTTTCCTCGTGCGCTTCTGGAAGAAGATAGTTTAGACTTTAGCTTTAGTGGTCTTAAGTCAGCAGTGTTAAATTATTTAAATCAATGTGAAATGAAGAATATTGTATATAATAAAGCGGATGTTGCTGCCTCTTTTCAAGACGCTGTTACTGATATTTTAACACTTAAGACAATTAAAGCAGCAAAAGCAAAAGGTGTTAATAAAATTGCCTTGTCAGGTGGGGTTGCCTGCAATGGCGCGCTAAGGAACAGGTTGCAAGATGTTTGCAGAGAGTCTGGTATTACATTTTTTGCTCCAAAACCTGTTTTTTGTACGGACAATGCTGCAATGATTGGGTCGGCAGCATATTACAGGTTTATTAAAGGTGAGAGAAGTAATTTGGACTTAAACGCTGTTCCTAACCTAAAGCTATAGAGGACTGGTTTTTATGAGCAAGCCTGCAAATTATAACAAACAAGAGGAAGCTAAGATTTTTGAGCGCTTGAATAAGCTGAAAAAAGAGCTTCCTGATTTTGTAGATGAATATTTACGGAACTATGCAAGGTTATCATCTTTTAGATCAAAGCTTGCATATGCATACGATTTAAAAGTCTTCTTTAATTATATTGTAAATGAATCAGATATTTTCCAAGGCAGAGAAATGTATGAGCTGAGTACGGAGGATTTGGAGAAAATATCAATTGATGAAATAGAATGTTTTGCAGATTACATTACATATTATGAGAACATAAATTTAGATAAAGAATATTCAAATAGTGATAAAGGCAAGGCGCGAAAGTTGTCGGCAATTAGGTCTTTGTTTAGATATTTTTATAGAAAAGGCAGGATAAAGGTCAATCCTGTTGATTTTGTTGATATGCCAAAAATAAGAGAAAAAAATATTGTAAGGCTTGATGCAAGAGAGGTTGCAAACCTACTAGACACTGTAGAAAGCGGTGACAATCTAACTAATAAACAAAAAAAATATCATGATATTACCAAAACAAGAGACTTGGCAATTGTGTCTTTGTTATTAGGAACAGGGATTAGGGTTTCTGAATGTGTGGGTATTAACATACAGGATATTGATTTTGAAGAAAATAGTGTAAAGATACTAAGAAAAGGTGGAGACGAATCTATAGTATTTTTTGGTGAAGAAGTTATGCAGTCATTGCTTGATTATAGTAACCAGAGAAAACTAATAATGCCAGAGTCAGGTCACGAACATGCTTTTTTTCTTTCTATACAGAAAAAAAGGATAAATGTCAGAGCTATACAATTACTAGTAAAAAAATATGCTGACGTTGCAATTAAATTAAAGAATATCTCACCTCATAAGCTTCGTTCCACCTACGGAACAAGTTTATACAAAGAAACCGGTGATATCTACTTGGTTGCCGACGTATTGGGACATAAAGATATTAATACAACTAAAAAGCATTATGCAATGATGGAAGAGGATAGGAGAAGAAGTGCAGCTAAGTATATTAAACTGAGGAAAGACTGATACCTTTAAAATTCTTTTTTCTGACACTTTCAAAGGAGTCAGAAAAAATGTATGATTATTCTGAAAAATATAATCAGTAAAATCAAGAATGGGGGACTTATACATGGAAATTAGAGACTGCACTATGGACGATTTTGATTTAACTTTTGATTACATTGAAAAATTATGGACCTATAACACTTATGACAAAGCTGTAATTGAAAAGGTTTATAAAGAAGTGCTTGAAAATCCCAACGATTTTGCTTTCCTTTTATTTGATGAAGGAAAACCAATTGGTTTCTGCCACGGAACAATATTTAACACTTTCTGGCTTTCTGGAAAGACATGCTATGTTTCAAGTATTTATGTTAGCCCGGAAATTCGTAAGAAAGGCTATGGAAGAAAACTCATGGACAGAGCTGTTGAGATAGCAAAAGAAAAAAAATGCCATGCAATAGTATTAGATTCCGGTTTGCCAAGAGTTGAAGCACATACTTTCTATGAAATATATGGTTTTGAAAAGTGTGCATATTGCTTTGAATATAAGTTATAATTACATAGTATAAATGCTTACAAGCCGCCTATAATGGGCGGTTTGTTCATCTCCAAACATAACAAATTGTCTCTGGAAAAAAATATTGAAAAAAATGTTGACAAACTATAAAAATTGGTTTATACTGACATAGTTGTTAAAAACGGTGTGGCCCAGTAGCTCAGTTGGTTAGAGCACTAGCCTGTCACGCTAGGGGTCGAGGGTTCGAGTCCCTTCTGGGTCGTTTGAAACAACAAGGGCGCATAGCTCAGCTGGGAGAGCGCTTGCCTTACAAGCAAGATGTCATAGGTTCGAGTCCTATTGTGCCCATCTTTTTTTATTTTAAGACCTTTTTGGTTTTCTTTTTTAATTGAATATTTGTACGCGTAGCTCAGCTGGATAGAGCGTCTGACTACGGATCAGAAGGTCGGGAGTTCGAATCTTCTCGCGTACAGTTAAAAATCCCCATTATATCTAGGTTTGTGGGGTTTTTTTTATTTCTATTTTTGTACGGTAATAAAGTCAGTATGTCGCTAGTACGGTAATTGAACGGTATAAATATTTGTTCGGTATTATTACCGTACTCTTTTTCATACGTTAATCCAACAACTCGATGGCTTCTTGCTTCTTGTTCGGCATAACGTGTCCATAAATATCAAGAGTGATCTGAATTGATGAGTGACCAAGGATATCACTTATAACTTTTGGATTAGCGCCCTTTTCGATTAATCTAGTGGCAAATGTGTGCCTTAGGGTGTGTATAGAGAAATGATTTGGCAAGTTGGCGTTTTCTAGGATAGTACTAAATCCTCTAGAAACATTTCTTGCTGAAAGAATAGTCTCTGCCTTGGAAGAAAATACAAAAACATAATTTTCTTTCTTTAACTTTTGCCTTCTTAGCTTTTCTATAACCTTTTTATTCATTGGTACTCTCTTGAACTGCTTTCCGTTTTTGCTTTTGTTATTACTATCTTATTTTTATTAACCGCATACTCGTCCCTATCCTTTATCAAAGAAGCCGTTTTATTCACACTAATTGTCTTTTTATTGAGTTTAATGAGTCCCAAGTCAGGGCAATTATTTCCCCTAACCTCATTCCGGTGTTAAGTGCAAATATAAAAAAATTTCCGTATGCAGTATTTGGGCAATTGGTCATAAATATATGCTGCTCTTCCTCTGACATTGCTACAGATTTCTTTTTCATGGATTTAGGTACGGTAACACTATTGCAGGGATTACCGTATAGCATTTCATTTTTTATTGCTTGATCAAAGGCTTGGTTAAGAGTAATGTGTACTTTCTTAATTGTGCTTGTGGATAAGCCTTTTTCATACATGTCGTTATATAGAGCTTGTATTGCGAATGGCTTGATTTTGTCAAGCCTAGTTTTCCCAATCGAGCCTTTTAATATGAATTTAATGCATACTCATAGTTATCATATGTCTTAGATTTTAAGCTGTGAGATTTATAATTCTCAAGCCAGAACTGAACCCATTCCTCTACAGTAAATTCACAGTTTTGGAGATTGATATTTCTCGCAAGTTTGAACTTTTCGTCATTTAGCTTCTTTTGCAGCTTCTCTAAGTCCATGCTTGAGAAGCTTTTCTTTCCCGTTTTCGTCATAACCTAGAGTGAGTTCCGCACACCATAAACCATTCTTGCGTTGGTATATCGTGCCTTCACCTATGGTTCTTCTTGCCATGGTTTTCCTCCTTGTTTAAAGAGTTTTTGTGCTTATTTTCTTTTTGTCGTTTTGTTTGTATTTGATTTAAAGACTCTGGAATTCTTAATTAAACTTCTGATAACTCAAATTCATGTTGTTACTTCTTCATGTTCTCCTTTGACCACTCTGCCCAAGTTGTATCTGCCGATACATAATATGTTTTTCTTGTTTCTGGATTCCTAGCGCTGCGTTGTCTCTGGCTAAGATCCTCGTCATCAAATACCGCAACTGTCGTGCATCTGCATCCAGAGTGGAATGGTGGGTAATTTTTACCCATAACGGCATCGCTTGATTTGAAAACCTTGCCGTCTAATACGCCGCACTCTGCGCAAGTTCTATCGTCCAAGCATCCCAATATCCTATATTTTTCAATTCCGATAGATAAGTACGAATCTAAGTTTTCGATAGCGTAAGATTGTCTGACTAAGTCGATCGTATTGTTTGCTTTAGTGGCGTCAGATTCAATTCCGGAAATATTATTCAAAACACGTTGAGTATCGTTGTAACTCAATCCTAACATCTTAACCAAGACAGAAGCAGCTTTTATTTTATGAATTTCATCACTTTCTCCCGAACCAGAAAGCATTGCCTTATAATTATTCTCTTCTTTTTCGGAAATGCCATTTTTGTGTATAGATGACCAATTAACTCCGATACCACGAGGAAATCTTCTTTTCATTTCATATGCACTTATTAACTTGAAAGCTCCATTTATGTCATTATCTAAGATGCAGTCAAATACTGATTTTTCATAATCATAATCCCTTGATATTAGACCGTTTTTATAATCGTTTACAATCTTTGCGCCCTTTTCGGTGGCTACAAATCTTTTTTGCAAATTTTCAAACTTAGATAAAATCTCTTCTTCTGTAAAATTAAGCCTTAGCCGTTCAATTAAATCTGCTTTTTTACCGTCAACTTTCAATGATTTGCTTTTGAGTATCTCTTTTATTTCAGGAATTGTCCTATTTCCTAACTCTAAATCTAAGTCGAATTTAATTTCTATGTATCCACCGCTTACAAAACGCTGAATAACGTCATTGAAGTCCATGTTGTAATCGTAAGTCCAGTATCTCGCTATATTAGGTAAAGTAATTGGTTTCCCACTTATGTAACCCAGGAAATACTTTTCGTGAGACGCTGTTATTTCACTGGAATCGCAATTTCTGATGTTAAACTTAATTTTAGTTAAATCAAAGTTGTAAAACTCTGCGCTCTTTTCTCCTTCTATCTGATCTTCTTGTATATGCGATTTATTCTGTATTTCTTTCTGATTTTGGCTCTCTTTATCTGGCAACTTTTTG
>CAZTAY010000131.1:4291-6747 GCA_964611655.1 uncultured Eubacteriales bacterium | reverse complement strand
ACCATAATGGTCATGGCCAGCCTTTTTTTCATACTTGCATTTGCCAAAGAGTAAATTTTCTACCATATGCTAACGCTCCCTTTAACTAATAAAGGCTCTATAAGCTTGTATGCGGCATCAGATACAAGCCTCTTACTAAGTAAAACCCTGTTGAAGCTTTCTGAGGAACTGCCAATTTTAACACCGGAAACCCCCTGTGAAATAAGCTCAAACCGCCTTAAAAGCGCAAGATCCGTATAGGCAAGCGCCTCCAGAATAACAGCAACAACAACCCTTTCAGGTACAGCCTCATCCATATCTCTTGGAAACGCCATGTCACCCTGTTGCTTGCCCTTATAAGTGCCTGCCCCGTCAATTGCAATGGACGCCTTAAACAAAAGCCCGTCCTTTTCTTTCTCACTAAGCAAAAACCAAGCTTCCGTTCCCGGATATCCATTTAAAAACAAATCTGCCTGCTCTGCAAATACATATGCTTCCATGACTGCACCTACGAGGTTTTAAGTCCCTTAATCACGCCATGCAAGAACGCCGGACCGTGGGCAAGACCTATTAAGCCGAATAACTGGAACTTCTCGGAAGCCCCTGACTTTGCAAGCTCTTCCAGGAACAATGTCCCTTTTTCCGGAACAACCTGAAATACAGGCGCAAGATGCGCAATGTCTGCTATAAGCAGAGTATCAGTCGGTACAAACCTGTTGTACACAATTCCGCATCTGAAAAAGTCAGTCTCCACCTGTGTAATTGCAACTCCGGCTTCATTCCTTGAAGCAGGAAGGTTAAATCCAAGTTGATTTTGATAGATTGAACTAAGCTCCTGCTTTCTCTTGGAATTTACGAATATAACCATGTTGTCAAGGTATGCCCCGTTGTCTGCAAGGCCCTTATAAAGCTCTTGCAGAATATCCTCTGACAAAGCAGCGCCTCCCGCGTCAATGTTGTTGACTGTACAAAGCTCAATAAGCCCTCTGGTTTTGTTTGCTTGTGCAGAAGAAGAAGCCTTGTTATAAGTACCGTTAATGAAGGTATGCTCCACATCCCTTGCCATAATTCTAAGCTTCTGCTCAATCTGCCATGCCTTCTCGTCTGCAACGCCGTCTGTAATTGTCTGATTAAGCCCTGTAATCTTGCCCCTGTTTGCAAGCTTCATATATGTAATTTCCAATGTCTCCTGAAAAATCTGTGTAACATTGGTTTCCTGTATCTTTGATGTAAAGCTTGCAGTAGGCGCCGTAACAGAAGCGGCCTCCGAAATTGCAGGTTGTTTTGCAGCCGGATAGTCAAACAAAACAGCTGTTGAAAATTCATCACTTTCCGTTTGAAGTCCACCTGAAAGTCCGCCAATCATGGAGAGTAGGGGAGTGTTTGAAACATCCGCGCAAAACAACTCTCCGGCATACTGTGGCGCATTAAAACTGTCGGTAATTGCCGTAACCTGTGCCATAAAATTCTCCTTTCGCTAATATAGTCAAAAGTATAAACACCATATAGCAGCGTATATTTTTTCATAGTAAGTCACTATGAATCCTAAATCTTCCTTGATCTACGAAAAGCGCTCGCCACATGGTGTAGTTTCCAAGTTATATGACTATAAATATCCCACCCACCGCCCATGTCAAAATTTTTAAGTAATAATGATTCCTTCACCAAATGCTTTTAACTTTAAGGCAATAACATCAGTAGCCTTTCCCTTTTCCTTGGCTTCTGCGATCTTTGCCCTGTATTGCTCTTTCTTGCTAACCTGACTGCTAATAGGGTTTGCACCCTTAAAATGTGTTATGGTTTCACTGTCTGAACTTTGTCCAAACTCCGGCACATCTGCAAGCACTTTTTTAATAGCCTTTGAAACACCATTTTCATCAATTTCTAATTGGGAATTTAATAAAGAAGGCGAAAGCTCCGCCAGCTTAAGCACATAATTAATCTTTTCAGGTTTAACTCCAAGTGCCAATGCCTGCGCCTTTGCCTCTGCCTTTAAAAGCCTTTCACTTACCAAATCCGTATTAATTGGATTTGTTTCTTTAATAATTTCTGTATCTTCAATGATCTCTGTTGCTTCATTTTCCATGTTTTCCTGCTCCATCTTTTCACCCCCTAAAGCAATTCTATATTTACTTTACTACAGCCAATTTTCATATAAATTAGCTATATGTTACGGCCTAAAATAGACCGTAACAAGCGCTCTGCGCCACTCGTTCCGGATAGCAACACTCGTGTGGAAGGGCGCTTAATTCAAATGATAATCGTCTTACGCAAATCAAGTTTGCCACAGCCAATTTTCATATGAATTAGCTATATGTTACGGCCTAAAATAGACCGAAACAAGCGCTATGCGCCACTCGTTCCGCATAGCAACACTCGTGTGGCAGGGCGCTTAATTCAAATGACAATCGTCTTACGCAAACAAGTTTGCCACAGCCAATTTTCATATGAATTAGCTATATGTTACGGCCTAAAAT
>CAZTAY010000131.1:0-4191 GCA_964611655.1 uncultured Eubacteriales bacterium | reverse complement strand
TATGAATTAGCTATATGTTACGGCCTAAAATAGACCGAAACAAGGCTCTGCGCCATTCGTTCCGCATAGCAACACTCGTGTGGCAGGGCGCTTAATTCAAATGATAATCGTCTTACGCAAATCAAGTTTGCTACAGCCAATTTTCATATGAATTAGCTATATGTTACGGCCTAAAATAGACCGAAACAAGCGCTATGCGCCACTCGTTCCGCATAGCAACACTCGTGTGGCAGGGCGCTTAATTCAAATGATAATCGTATTAAGCAAATCAAGTTTGCTATAGCCGATTTTAACTTGAATTAGCTATAATTTATTTTTCATATTCATCACTATCAATTTCATCAACAACATTCTCTGCTTCTAAAGGTGTTACGCCATCAAGAGTAATAATTGCTCTTTTCCTGCTTAAGGTGGCCTTTCCGCCTGTGCGCAGATTAGCAATCTTAGCAAGCTCAAGGTCGTCATCTGGTAAGCCGTCACGCCATTTAATGGATATATCCTTCATTTTGTAGCGCTTCCAGCCAATTTGAGAAGCCATTGCAAGCGCTTCCTTAACTGCAAGATCCAGCCGAACACGAATTCGGTTAACCTTTGAAATAGGGCTGATCATACGCAGCCTTAAAGCAGTTCCACTCATTACTGCTCCGCCCCTTGAAATGTCACCCAAAAGCGCACCGCCTGTCTCTGAAATGCTGTAAAGAATATTTATAAGCGCATCAATATACTTGAAATTAGCATCCAAATGAGCGTCCCAAGTGATATACTTAACAGAGCCGCCATCGTTTTCTTCAAGGGGAATATAATTTCCTGCTTTCAGGTAATACTGACCGCTGTCATCGTCATAATCCAGTGCACCAAAAGGTCCTGTCATTGTTGGGTTAGTATGCTTGTCAAGTACCTTTGCAATCTGTGAAAGCCTGACCTCAATCTCGCTTACAATGCTGTCAATATCACGGTAGTCATCAATGCCATAAATCCTGTCGCTGGTGCTGTTGTTGTGAACAGGAATTACGCAAAAATCATCAAACCCCGTTTCAAAGCTTTCTTCAAATAATAGCCTTCCAATCTTGCCAGACTCTAAAAGAAATTCCTTTCGGCTAACCCTGCCTTTTTCATGAATCTGTACAATAAGCTTGCGTTTTTTTCCTTCCTGAGATTCAGAAGCCCAAGCAAGCACGTGATATCTAGTTTTCTTAATATTCTCTGCATCAACAACTGGAAACCAACAGGAGGGCTGGGCAACGTCAATAACGCCCTTGCCATCCTCGTCCTGGTATATATAAAAAATGCCTGTTCCATACCTTGAGATATCCAATGACACCTCATACATAACATTAAACAGCCTGCTGTACATTATGATTTCAGTAATGTCAGAATCAATTCCGTCATTTATAATTGGCGTCTCACCCAATAACAGGTCACAGTTCTTTAAAGTCAATAGCTTTTGATAATTAGTAATAACGCTGTAGCTAACCACGTTTTGGAAATTCCCGATTACTCGTTCAATCCTCTTAAACTGCTCTTCATAAACATTCAAATGTTCCGACTCAAACAATAATTTGTTCTGTCTGTATCTTTCAAGCCGTTCTGTCTCCCCCTTAGGGGGGAACGACTGACCTTCTTCCAAAAAAGAAAGGTCTGTAAGCATAAAATTAAACCCCCCTTACCCAAACGGCGCCTTTAATCCGTCCAATCTTCTTTTGGATGTATTCGGCACAACCTGTAGTTGCGTCGGCGGCATCGTCATGCTTGTTCAAACCCCTGCGCTTGTGCCTGCTTAAATCCCTGGAATACAAAGGAAAACGTTCCTTCCAGTCATGAGGGAACAAAAGCAAATTCATAACAGATGTTGCACCCGTAATAATCCTGGCCTGCTTGTTGTTGGTCTGGTGAAACCAGCTAACGGCAGTATTCCTTGAATTGTGCCTATCCCATAAAAGTCGTTCCACATTCCTTGCAAAGGCTCTACCACCGCCGTTAGACTCAAACACAGCATGGTTTACATTATGCAAAACGAGCATGTCTGCACAAAGAGGCTCGGTATGCTCCATAGGCCTGTCTGAATAAACAACCTCAAGCACATACCCAAGCCCCTCATAAACACCCACAATAGGCATACACAAATAGTCGCCTCCTGCGTCTGCCGTATCACCGTAAGCAAATACAAACTCAAATTTAGAAGGCAATTCCTCATACGTCCTGAAACGCTCATATAAGAAGTCCTTGCCATACATTGGTGTCTGCAAATAATTTGCAAGAAAAATACCCTCGTCCATAGACCGCCGTTTCATCTCAAGACCCTTTTTTGAGAGAATTTCATCACATAACATCTCTCCCTTTTCATTCATGGCCGGTAAAACAAGCGACTTTGGCGCCCTTCCCAATATATCCCTGTACTCCCTTAAAAATCTTCCTGCAAAATCATTCTTAGCCCACCTTGTCATGACAACAAGGATCTTGCCTCCTTCTTCAAGCCTTGACAAAAGCGTGTCCGTAAACCATCTATAGGAGTTCTCAAGAAACCCTTCGTCATTGGCTTCAATTGCGTTTTTAATAAGGTCATCAATTATCAAAAGGCTTGCCCCAAACCCTGTTGCAGTTCCGCTGGGGCTGGTTGAAAGAAAGGAGTTATAGCCCCCCAAAATACTCCACATATGCATGGCAGCATCCCCTTTCTTAACCTTTGTAAGAGGGAAAATATCAGGGTAAACAATCACATCCTCGTCAGCCTTTTCCATCATAATGCTGTTACGAATGGTCTTTGAAAACAGGGAAGATAGAATCTCGTTATAAGACGCGGTGATTATTTTCAGCGTCAAATCCTTGCCAAGAAGCCACTGCACAAACAAGGAAACAGTCCGTGACTTGCCGTGTCTGGGCGGCGCATTTAAAATAAGCGCCCCTTCATTGCCTAAATAAAAGTCCTCGAGGGCATAGCAAATATCCTTTAAAAACAACCTGTCCTCTTTATAGAAGTCAGGCGCCATGAGCTTGCAAAACTCCCAAAAATGGCGTCTTGCAAGCTCAATTCTAAGTTCTTTTAAAATTCTTTTCCTATTCATCCTCAATTTCTCCTATAATCCTTCTTAGCTCATCGTCTGAAAAAGAATTAAAAGATTCTTGGTCAAGGACTTGGTTTGCTGAATCAACACTGTTTTTTGAATTGCCTGTTCCAAGTCCAAGCCATTTGTCACGCCTGCGCCCCTTAAGCCAAAAAACCTGTGCCGTGACACTTCCCTCAATAGCCTTTTTATAAAGGGCTTCTTCAACGGCATAATCCAAAACATCTGCCCTGTTAGAAAGGGCTTTGTATACTTCTAGGTGATTTTTTTTAAGCCGTCTAAGATCACCTTCTTTAATACCAAGTATTTTAGCAATTTCTTTTTCTTCAAAACCGTCCCCAGAAAGCCCTCTTAATAAGCGGATACCTTCTTCGGAAAGTAAAAACTCAAGCTGCTGCTTTGTCAATAAAAAACCTCCTTAAGCGTTTGAAATTGACAGGAGATAGTTTTTACTGATATCATAATAACATAAAATCAACCTGGTGTAGTGTCATGTTTGTGTCAACTTATAGAAGTGATATAGCAACTGAATGATGTAGATAAAAACGTAGATTAAAAGGGAAACATGACAGAAAATGAAAAATAAGAAGTAGGATACTAAGTCAAAAAACTCACTAACAACTTATAGTAGCAGAAAAAAAGGTAAAAAAACAGCCGCCAAAATTAATGGCAGCCGTCAGCAAAAGTGGCATTTCAAGCTACAATCAATAAGATAATCAAAACAGAAGAGCATAAAGCCACCTCCTGTTGAATTGACTTCGTTTTTTCGGGATACACCAACAATTGAAAGAAAGACAAATTATTTTTCATTGTAGTGATTGTCTAATCAACTAACATTCAACCAAAACAAAAAAACCAACTCAATAAAGCAAATTAATCCACTGCCAAACAAAGAGCAAAAAGATAAAAAAACAGGTGACGGCATAAAGCCAACACCAGTTGTATTGGTCTAATCATTTAGGAATACCAAACTTTTAACAGAGAGAAAATAATAATTTTCCACTGTAGCAAATTATCTAATCAACTAACATTCAACCAAAACAAAAAAACAAACTCAATAAAGCAAATTAACCAACTGCCAAACAAAGAGCAAAAAGATAAAAAAACAGGTGACGGCATAAAGCCAACA
>CAZTAY010000130.1:0-6769 GCA_964611655.1 uncultured Eubacteriales bacterium | reverse complement strand
TCCTTTCCGTACAAAATATTTTGATAGGTCGATATGATCCATTACCTCGCAGAAAGTATATACCGGATCTGAAATATCATTTATTTTTTCGATTTCCAATGGCAATTTCAGCTGACGTACTGTATAATTATCATTGGTGTTATTATTTATTTGCATAATTAATTATACCAAAAAATCGCTGAAGTCTCACCACCTCAGCGATTTTTCTTTTAGGGGGGGGGGTTTTTTACAGCCCCTTTTCCGTTAAGCTTTCGAACAGGCCGAACTGTATTGAAATAGTGAATGGCCTCGGCAATGACAGACTTGAGATTATCTGCTAGCCAGTAGCGAAACTGAACGCGCAGAACGTCCTTAAATCTTCCGAAGAAACTCTCCATAACAGCATTGTCTCTGGGTGTCCCAGCTCTTGACATGCTGGAATGGCATTGTATTCTCTAAGCAGGGCTTCGTAGCCTGCGGATGTGTATTGATTACCCTGATCGCTGTGCAAAAGGATGGGGTAACCGGTACACTTCGCTTTTTCAATAAGCTTTTTTTGCTGTTTGAATTACGAATAAATTGTCAAAAGAATCGCTAAGCTCCCATTCTACCACTTCATTATTAAATAAATCTAAAAAGCAAACCAGACAGAACCACTTGCCGTTGTGCTTGATATACGTAATATCGGAAACCACCTTCTGTAGCGGTTTAGCGGCAAAAAACTCCCGATTTAACAAGTTCGGATGTTTATCGTGCTCATTTCCCGGACGCGATGGATATTTGCTTTTGCGAACGTATGATTGGATTTTAAGGCGCCTCATAGACCGCCATACTGATAAGTCGCATACCTTGCATCCCGTTTTAAGCTGTAAAATATCTCGTATTTGTCGGTAGCCCATTGCCGGATAATGCGTATGTATATCCTTCACGTAATCATCAAGATGATTCTGTGCCAGCTCATAGCGGTTTGGTTGGCCATTTCGCCCCAACCACTTGTAATATCCACTTCGGGATACGTTGTATAGTTCACTAAGTTCTTTAACTGAATGATTTTCTGTTTGCAACTTAATAAGCGCATAAATTTGCTGAATTACTTTCTTCGGATATCGCACCCCTTCAGTTCGGCGTATTTTTTTAATCGCACAATTTCTGCTTTCTTTTTCATCAGGTCTCGTTTTAGCAGTTCTACCTGATACTCCAGTTGCTCCTCTCTGCTAAGCTCTTTACGCCGCTCGTATTTTGATAAGGGATTTCCCAGCTTCTTTTTATTTTCTAACGCTGATTCACCGCCAGAGAGATACTGCCGTTTCCATTTACGGATGTTTCCGTCGCTGATACCTGTTTCATCGTGCAATTTTTTTGGGGATTCCCCGTTAAGATATCGTTTTACGATTTCTAATTTTTCTTCTTTGCTGTGGAAACTGTGGTTTCTGTGATTCTGTATAGATCATCATACTGATACTGAGTAATGCCTGTCCAATCCTCAAGCATTGTCAGGTTACTAACTTTGTCTGTTGTTTTTTTAAAAAACTATGCATACTAACCATGCACATTATTATCTAGAATAAGCATCTATTGTCTTCACATAGTAGTTCCCACATATTGAATAACTAAGCAAAAGCAAATAAAATTTCCAATTGCTGAAACAATAAGAAATTTAAAACTTATCTTTTTGTAATCAAATAATCCAAATGAAAAAATTATGGATAATAAATTAATTATTATCAAATAATTAAATTTAAATAATGAGTTTGATTTAAATTGATATATTACTAATTCATACAAAAAGGAACTATTCGTTAAATTTTGATTCTTATCTAATGTCTTAATTACTATATAATCAAGAAAAGATATAATGGCAATTGTTAATGGTAATGTTTTTATTGCTTTCATTAAATTATTCATAGTTTATACTCCTAAAATATTTATCCGAACTGTAAAGTTAAATGAAAAAAGAGACCAGTAACTCCTTATGAAATAATGGTTTCACCATAAAACACATCACCTCCCGAAAAGGGAGAAAGGAGAACGGGTCTCATGGGGAAAATTATAATAGTAAAATGTGCTAAATGCAATTCTCATTCACTTTGTAAATATGATATCAGCTTTAACTATGTTTTATATAGGTAAAAGTTCCTTTAGAAACATTGCTCTGATGCTAAACATGCTCTATAATGTCAAGGTATCTCATGTAACAATTAGTGACTGGAGTAAGAAATTCGCTCCTCTTTTTAACAACCTTTCGTTATCCTTAATGCCATCAATGGACTTTAATTCCGATGAATGGCACACCGACGAGACAGTATTAAAATAGAGGGCAAAAAGCATTACATATGGTTTATCATTGACTCTGAAACTCGCTTTGTATTAGGGTTTCATCTATCTCCACATAGAGATTCAAAGCAGGCGTTTTCATTGCTAATGCCGTCAAACCAGTAGGTTCTCCAAAGACTATAGTAAGCGACAGATATTCATCTTATAAAGTGCCTATTAAATCAATTTTTGATGTTACTCATATATGCGTCGAAAGTTTCAAAGATGATATTTCTAACAACCTTATTGAATCTTTCAACAAACAGTTTAAGGCGTGGTATAAGACTAAACAAGGTTTTAATTCTTTTGATTCTGCTAATAATCTTATTTCAATGTTCGTTTTTTTAATTTCATTAGACCTCATTCTGATCTTTCAGGACTTACACCTGCTCAAGTGGTATACTCTTTATACCTACTGGGCTCAAGCGTCCACACGCTTGCACGGGTTTGGGGCTGGTAGCTCCAAGGTCTTGCTCTTGTCTTTGGAGGTTCGGTTTATTTTCATTTTAACTTTACAGTGTCTAAAAGAGTTCTTAATTTTTCCTCAAATGCTTTATCCTGCTCCGAAGTACGCTTCGTGTTGCCCCTTAGTCTACCACCACTCATGCGTATTTTCTTTGCAATGGCTCTTTGAGATAGGAGAGAAAGAATGTTGTTATCATCGTAAACCATACCATTTTGACTGAGTACCGTGGCTCCACGAGCAAGGCACATAGCCGCAAGCCCATAATCTTGGGTAATGACAATATCACCTTTTTGCACCATGTTAACAAGGACAAAATCTACGCTGTCTGCGCCTTTTGATACTGTGATTGTATTGGCACCATCTTTATTAAATACATGAGAAGTATCGCAAAGGATTGTGCAAGGGGTATTATTCTTTTTTGCAATTCTGGCAGCAATATCCACTACCGGGCATCCGTCAGCATCAATCAATATCGTCATATTAAACCACTTTCATATTAAAATTAAGGCTTAGTTAGCATCAAACTCTCAAATATATTCATATACATATTCCAAGGAGTAATTTAACTTCTTATATTACTACCATCAGTAGCATTTTAGTAGCTTGTAATCTTTTTCGACTATAATACTGCGTAGTTTAGCTCAGCACATTAACTCAATCACAATCTTCCATAATTTTTTTATATACTGTTGGCAATTACAAGTATTATAAACATCTTTATTCTTAAGCTCAAGCAGATGATCAAAGGATTTCTGGTTTTCTGGTTGAGACAAAAATTAAAAATTCCAAACAACACCATTTTCATATTTAGAGTAGAAATAACAGATATTTAAAAACAACTTGGATGTAACCAATGAGTAAACTAAAGTGATTTAATAAAAACAGAATACACCTTACATCATTCACCTATTATGGCTTTAAGGACCTATTTGCAATGTTGCACCAGAAGCTGCGATATCTACATAATTAAAGGTTTCCAAATGTGTTGGCAAAGGTATTTCTCCTAAATATTCTTCAGTTACAGATGTGGTTATTATCCAATCTTCTTCAATTTTGTTAAGTTCAATAAATATTGTTAAGTCTACAACATGCCAATTGTTAGTATTGAAAAAAAGGATATTAATAGGTGTCGGTTTTTTTATTTCGTCAAAAAAGCTTTCACCTGTAATCTCATAAAGATCTTTGTTTTCAAGAGAAAATGTTAATTTATATAGTCCGTATTCGCCGCCCTCTATCGTAAAACTTTGACCCTTTGAAGCATTTACTGTTTGCAATCGTTCTGTACCATTGTTTTCATACTCGATAGACTTTTTCATGTGTGAATATTCTTTTCCTTCAACACTCACAAAAATTGTACCTGTAATCCTGTCATCTAAATAAAATAGGCTATGTAGATAATTTTTATTATTGATATAATAGTACCAACCTACAACTATTATTACTAATAAGAATATGGCTAAAAACCAGTATTTGATGTTCAGTTTCGTTACCTCCTTAGCCAATCTTAAACCCTATTGAATTGTAATCCAATGGGCTTTCCATAGAAATCTGATTACTTCAACAATATAATCTATTAAAATAGAGCTTTAAATTTCATTATAATACCCCATCATTGTAGCACATATTTATAAATATATCATCTCCCCTCTTTTACCCCTACTTTACTCATAAAAAAGATTGCGAGTCCTAAAAGAAGTATATAACAAACGAAAAATACTTAATAAATTATTGAAAACACGATAATGAACCAAAGGCAAATTGTAGTAAAACCCTATAAAAACGTAGTAATATATGATAAAATAATAGGAACAATTAATATTAGGAATAGAATACGCAATCAAAGATACAGCGTGTTGTTTACTACTGTTTTATTCTATTTAACTATACTTTCATGAGCTTGTTTACCGCAATACACTTATGAATATGGTGTATAATAGTATGTCATATTGTATTGGATAAGAAAAAAAGGAGGGGTACTCATAATTATCAAATTGATACAGCCAAGAATATCTCATCGGCCAATGGACACATCATTAAAGGCAAGAATGGCTCCTTCTTTGGGTCTGCTAGTCATTGCTCAGGTTTTGAGGGAAAATCATCAAGTAACTCTAGAAGATGAAAACATCGAACCTATTAACTATACTGAAACAGTTCATGCAGTTGGTATTACGGTTACTGTGAATACTTATAACAGGGCAATTGAGATTTCTAAAGCATACAGAGAAAAAGGAATTCCTGTTATTGCAGGAGGTATCCACATATCCGCTGTTCCTGAACTGTGCAGTACATATTTTGACGCATTATGCGTTGGACCTTCTGAAACGATTTGGTCGGAAATTATTGCGGACATTAAAAATAATAAACTCAAAAAACTCTATCATTGCTCACAATCAATAAGCGGAAACGATATTGCTTCACCTGCTTATGATTTGGTAGATCACACAAAATATCTTTATACAAATATTATTTCAACCAGCTACGGATGCCCTTTTCGTTGCAACTTTTGTTATAACAGTTGTGATGCTTACAATAAGCTATACATAAACAAACCGGTTGAAAATGTTTTAGATGAAATAAAAGCAATAAACAGAAAGCATATTATGTTCATCGACGATAATTTTATAGGAAATCCTGATTGGACAAGAAAACTATTGCAAAAAATTAAACCGTTACGCTTAAAATGGAATGCGGCGGTATCGGCCAATATTATAAATATGCCGGACATTTTGGATTCGATGCAGCAAAGCGGCTGCCAAGGGCTTTTTATTGGCTTTGAAAGCCTCACAAGCCATGCTCTTGATAATGCAAATAAAAACCAAAATGATTCAATTTTATACGAAAAGCTAGTAAATGAAATTCATAAGAGGGGAATGATGGTTAACGCAAGCTTTGTTTATGGGCTTGATGGTGAAGATACATCAGTATTTCAGCGAACTGTTGACTTCGTTGTTAAAAATAAAATCGAAACAGTAACCTCTCATATTTTTACTCCATATCCAGGTACTGAAGTTTATAAAAAACTTTTAGAAGAAAAAAGAATCAACTCTTTTGATTATACAAAATATGATACAGCACATGTAGTTTTTTCACCACAAAATATGACAGAAAGTGAGCTTTATGACGGTTATTTATCCGTATATAAAAAAATATACTCTTTGAAAAATATTTTAAGACGAATTCCTCGTTCAAAAAAGCAAATAATTCCTTATTTCCTTTTCAATTTAATGTACAGAAAATACGGCAAATTCACCTCGTTTATATGTGAAAAAATAGGATATTCACGAATCGGTATTTGGGCTGAAAGAATTTCAAAATACATATAAAAGATTAATTCATTATTAATTTTATTTAAAAATCAAATACTTCAGAATAGGTGCTTATTATTATTTTTTAGATTGCTACCACAAGAACAAAATATTAGGTTTATTGGGTAATTCTAATATGAAATTTCAAATGCTATTTAAAAGCTGTCTTCAAAAGGAGTCTGTCATGCATATAATTAACAAACAATTTTATTATTCTATGCAATTTTATAACGTCATTGCACATTCTAATTCTTCTTACTTTGATTATGTAAATATGTTAAAAAGATGTGAAGAAAATCCACAAGAGTATTTTATAAACAAAGTGAAAGAACGCTATAATGATAATATTATGTTTGCGAAAGAAGTGAGAGATTTAATATTCAATGAAGATGGTACTATTAAATCTTTTAAAAAATTTATATACGATGATTTAAGAAAATTTAAAGAGCAGTTTGAAGAGTATTCTGACAAGTCCTTTGATGATATAGATAAAATAGCTAATCATATAAAAAACACTTCTAATTCTGAGGGCATAAAACGACTTGCAAGATTGAGTCTGCATGATGCGAAAATAGTTTCAATTTTAAAACATAATAATAGTTTACAGTTAGTTATAAATCGTTATAGCCAGTTACTTATTTATGATTTTGAAATTATACATACTAACCATGATTCTTTTGAAAACTTAGCTAACTACTATATACTG
>CAZTAY010000129.1:0-6819 GCA_964611655.1 uncultured Eubacteriales bacterium | reverse complement strand
TAAAAAATGCAAAAAACAATTCGAAATACTTAGTAAATAAATCCCGTGCCACGTGCCAGTGATTTTCACATTTAAAGCGGGTGAAAGCGTTGGCAGGGAACAAATTAGTAATAAAGATTGACGGTGACGATAGCGGTCTTAAAAAGACTTTAAGCGGAATCGGGGGAATTGCAAAGGTCGGGCTTGGCGCGGTAACCGCAGCAGCAGGGGCGTTATCAGGCGGTTTTTTAGCGGCCACCAAAGCCGGAATGGATTTTGAAAGCCAAATGTCGTCAGTAGCGGCAATAAGTGGCGCAAACGCTGATGAAATGGCAAAGCTGAACGAAAAAGCTAAAGAAATGGGCATTGTTTCGGCGTATTCAGCCACAGAAGCAGGCAAGGCTTTTGAGTATATGGCTTTAGCAGGTTGGAAATCGGAGGATATGCTTGGGGGCATAAGTGGTGTAATGGACTTAGCCGCCGCAAGTGGGGAGGATTTAGGTCTTGTCGCTGATATTGTTACCGATGGTCTAACGGCTTTTGGGTTAGCCGCAGACCAAAGCGCGAGATTTGCCGATGTGCTAGCCGCGGCGGCATCTAACTCAAATACTAATGTTTCTATGTTGGGGGAGGCATTTAAGTACGCCGCTCCAGTTGCAGGGGCGCTAGGTTACTCTATTGAAGATACTGCTGTAGCCTTGGGGTTAATGGCAAATAGCGGCATTAAAGCTAGTAACGCGGGAACAGCATTAAGGAGAATACTAACAGAAGCAGCAGGTGGTGCACTAGACTTAGAAACAGCTTCCGGGAAAATGGTAATATCTACAAAAACTGCTGATGGAGCTATGCGCAATCTAAATGATGTAGTTTTAGACTTAAGATCAGCTTTTGCAGATATGACAGACGCACAAAAAGCCCAAAATGCTGAGAGTATAGCGGGCAAAGTAGGAATGTCTGGATTGCTTGCCATTGTCAATGCCGGGGATGAAGACTTTAACAAACTTAAGGATGCGATTTCCAATTCAACAGGCGCAGCAAAAGAAATGGCAGACATAAAACTCGACAACCTAAAAGGGCAGATCACTCTCTTGGGTTCGAGTTTGGAAGGATTAGGAATAGCCTTCTATGAAGGGATAGACAATCCTTTAAAGGAAGTAGTAAAGAATGGAATCAACATAGTTAACGATCTAACGAAAACTCTATCCGAAGAAGGGCTAGGCGCTGCCATTAAAAAAACAGGCGGCATTTTTGCATCCATCGCAACCGCCGCTGCCGAAGAAGCGCCAAAAATGATAAATGCTGCTATATCCCTCATAGAATCCTTTATTGACGGGATTGACAGTAATGCCGAACAAATAGCCGTTGCAGCAGTTGCTATAGGCAAATCTCTTATTGAAGGGTTCGGAAAAATAATACCTCAATTAGCCGGTGTGGCGTTAAAAATTGTAAACTCATTCGCAAAGGAATTAGGTAAGGCTTTTCCGGTTGTTAAGCCATTTGCAGATATCATTAACTTTCTAATTGAAAATTTAAAAGCTCTTGAACCTGCTATTGTTTCAGCGGCAGGCGCTTTTGTAACTCTTACAATTGTTTCTAAAGCAACGCTAGCTTTTAAAGCTTTTCAGACCATCAACCAAACACTTACGCCTATGCTAGCTGCAAACGCATTACAGTTGGTGGCAGTAAACGGTGGTTTATCTATACAACAAATATTGGTTGGCACATTGACAGGGAAAATAGATTTAGCAATAGCCAAACAATCATTATGGAACGCTACTATAGGAATGAACCCTATAGGGGCAGCTATAATAGCTATAGCTGCCCTGACAGCGGCAATAGGTTTTCATGTAGTTTCATCAGAAAAGCAAACAGAAAGCGAAATAAGGCGTGCAGAGGCTGTAAAAGAGTTAGTTGATTCCACGAATGAATTAACTGAATCTGTAAATCAAAACAGGGACGCTTACGAAAATAAAAAGAAGACTATTGAAGATTCGGCTAAAGCTGATGTGGCTCAACTTGATTACACCAAGGAATTAGTGGCGGAATTGTCCAGCTTGGCAGATGAAACAGGTAAAGTTGATGAAAAGAACCGTGATAGAGTTAATTTTATTCTAGGCGAGGTTAACAAAGCTTTTGAAAAAGAATTTAAGATGATTGACGGTCAAATTCAGGGCTACGGAAGTCTTATCACCACAATTGATGAACTCATAGCCAAAGAGGAGGAAAGAATTACCCTTAAAGCCTATGAGGATTTAATGGTTGAAGCTATTAAAAGGGAAGTACAGGCAAAAGAGGAAGCACGAAAAGCAACTGAGAATCTTACAGAGGCGAAAGCTGAGCAGGCAGCCATTGTTAAAGAATATATGGATGAATACGAAAAAAGTACGGGGCTTAGGCGGTCAGAGGCAGATGTCATAAATTACCTTGGAATGGGATATGACGGATTAGGAAAACGGTATGTAGCCCTTAATGACGTCATAAAAGATAACAGTGCTGTGCTTCAAGAAAGCGGCAAAGTGTTCAAAGAAACAGCAGATGCAAAACAGAGGTATTCAGACGCTTCAATTGCAGCTGAAAAAGGCAATTTAGACGAGATTGCAAATGCTTATTCAGTATCAGAAGACACTAAAAAATCCATAGTATCAAAGTCAGCCAATGAAATCCTTGGAGAAACCGAAAAGAAAAACAAAGAGATTGAGGGTCTTGAAAAGCAGAGAGGCGAAAAAACATCTGAATCAGACAAACAAGCTTGGGGGAAATTAATCACTCAAACTAAAACTGACGGGGGGCGTCTTGCAAAAGAGTACGAGACCGCCGGGAATAATGCTGTAACATCATTAAGCAAGGCCCTTGATAACGATTCCCTAGTTGCGAGAGCAGCTACTAAACTAGGCATGGCGGCAGTCAAGGCTATTAAAAATGCGTTACAAATAAAGTCACCCTCAAAAGTAATGACCGCTATAGGTTCGAACGCCAGTAACAGTTTCGCATCAGGGATAGCCAGTGCCGAGCCAAATGTGGAAAAGACTTCAAGGGATATAGCCAATACAGCGATAGAAGGCTTCTCCGCAATTGAAAAGTATGAAGCAGAACGCCTTAGACAAGAAGAGTATTATTCTAAAAAAGAAGAAGAATTATCTGTTGACAGTTATAAAAAGCGTCTAGAAGAAGCTAAGAAAAACAAGAAAGACAAATCTGAAATTGCAAAAATAGAATATGATGAGCAAAAAAGGCTTGATAAAATAAAGCTTGACAACCTAAAAAAGGATGCAGATAAAGCTAATGAAATAAGAGAAAATGAACTTTCAGATATAAAACGAGCCTACAAACGAAAAGAGATAACTGAAGAAGAGTATTATAAACGGATCGAGAAATACAGAGACAAGTATTTTAAAGAGGGCGAAAAAGAATACGAATCTTTAACGGACGATATAGTTTCTTATCAAAAGAAGGAACATGAAAAAGCTATAAAGGATGTCTATGACAAATACTCAAAACTCATGGATTCCGTTAGTAATAAGATAAAAAACCTAGAAAAGGAAATGCAATCGTTTCAAAAAAGACTTACTCCTTCTAAAATTTTTGAAGATGGCAAGCTCATAGATATAACCAAAGAATTGGATGATCTGAAAGAGTTTAAGCGCAACCTCGAAAGGCTGGAAGGGCAAGGAATACAACCTGAGTTCATTGATGAAATAAAAAAACTTGGGGGAAAAGAAGGGATGCAACTTGCTGACACCCTTCTTAAGATGCCCAAATCCAAAAGAGACAATTTTATTTCCGATTATAGAGAACTAACGGAACTTGCAGGCGGTGTAACTTCTGAACTCTACAAGGACGATGTTCAGAGCCTAAAAAAAGAGTTTGATGATTTAATGAACCAACTTCCCGAAAACATGAAACAAAGCGGTTTTGATTCAGGTGATAGTTTTGCGGAAGGATTCAACGCTTCCATAAAAGAGAAAGAGTTTGAAATAACTGTTGTTTTAGAGTCGATAATGCCTACTGTTGGCAGTGCATCAACATCAAATGTTTCTAGCACAACAAACAATAAGAGTATCACTCAAAACTTCTATTCAAAAACAACTTCACCTGCAGATGCGTACAAAAGGAGAGTGCTTGCAGATTGAAACTAAAAAATTACAGGCTTGATTTTGATCACAAATACCTGCTTACCGGGGACAATCTACTTGAAGTAGAAGGTTTAAGTTATTCATCTGCTTCATTTGAAACATCATTGGATGCAACTGGCGAAGGTAGCGTTGTCATTGGTAGTACATTGAATAATCGGGAAATAAGCATTTTATCAAAAGTGAAACTAGAGCTTGCTGACTATTCTATAAGGTTTTTTGCACCAAAGAAAGAAATGATTTTATATGTAGGAGAACGAACGATAAAGTGCATTGTAAATGATTCATCCATTATTTACAATACAACTCGTAGGGCAGACCCTAACATAAGAATTAATCTTATGTGCCCCGACCCTTATTTTTATGACATTAACGACTTTGGAGAAAACATAGCAGGAGTAATGCCAATGTTCGGTTTCCCGTGGACGGCTACAATTGCTAGGGGTATTACATTCGGTTATCGTATATATTCAGATACTACTATTTTTAAGAACAAAGGTGATAAGCCCGTTGGATTCAAGATTGTATTTGTATCCGCAAGAGGGGAATCTTCAGGTATTAAATTTGAAAACTTATTAACAGGAGAGTACATAAAAGTTAACATTGAGCTAAACCAAGGAGACAAGCTAGAGATTTCAACCATGTATAAGAATATTTATATCAGAAAAAACGGTGAGAATATGCTTTCAAAAGTGGATAGAATAAGCGAACCATTCAGGCTTGATGTGGGAGATAATTTGCTAAAGTATAGTGCGGATGCAGGGCAAACTAATCTGGATGCTTATCTTTATTATACTCCAGCATACAGCAATGGAGAGGTGATTGAAAGGTAGGGTGTGATTTGAAGAATGTTCAAAAAATGGCTAAGTCAATTCTTGCATTAGATAAAAATTTTGAGCCTATAGCATATTTAGAGGGTTTCGCATATTTGTTTTGGCATGAAAGATATTTTGGGTGTGGTGAGTTTGTTTTAAAAACGGCTGATGTAATCCCAGACGTATGTTATATATATCGTTCAGATGAAAAAGAAACAGGCGTCGTTGAGGGGATTGATTATACGGATGAAGGTACAGAATATACAGGAAGGTTTTTAAAGAGCCTGCTATCAAATAGAGTTGTTAATTCCACTTCAGACTATTACAACCAAACCGCCGAACAAATCGTGAAGTCTTTAGTTTCAAGGTTTGCAGGGCAAGGTATAGAGGTTGAGCCAAACTTAGGGCTAGGAACACAAACTAATGCTCACGTTTTCGGAGAAAACCTTATGGAATATTGTGATAAGCTTCTGGAAACTCAAGACCTAGGTTGTTACGTGGAATATGACTATAAAAATGATAAAAAAATATTCAGAGTTTTCAAAGGTGAAGATAATACGTTAAACAAAGTACCTCTCTCAAAATCGTTTGAGAACATATACAAATATCATTACATAAAGTCAGACAAGGAATATAAGAATTATGCTTTCGTTTCTGGAACTTACGAGTGGGAGGAAGAGGTTGAAATACTCGTCGGGGAAGAATCCACCGAAACAGTCACTATCCAAAGAAGTCGACCAATAACTACTACGGTAGATTATAGGAAAGAACCCTTGGAAGATAAAAGAGAAATATTTGTTGATTCTAGCGTTTCAAGCAGGTTAGAATCCGGAAGGTTTATGTCAGAATATGAATTTAGAAGGGCGTTAGCGCAAGAGGGTAAGAATAAGTTGTCAGAATATCAAATACAAGAGACAGTCAACATGGATGTTGAGGTAATTAATGAGCCTGAATATTTTTATGAGATAGGAGAAAAGCGTTTGTTCAAAAGCCTTATAGCAACTTCTGAACAACGCATAACAGAGATTATAACTACGATATCTGAAAACTCGGTTTCTAAAACTATCGTATTCGGGCTTCAAAGGATTACAGAAGCAGGCAAAGTAAAAAGGGAGGTTGGCAGATGATTTCATTTCCGTTTGATAACTTAAGTGAAGAGGTGTTAGATCGGAACATATCTAGCGATATTTTTGCAATGTACCTTAAGCGGATAGTCGGAACAAATGGCATTTTTTCTGAATTAGGTGCGAAAATGCAGGTTTTCGCAGGAACAGGAATGACTATCCTAGTACAGCCAGGCGATGGTTTTATCGAGGGGCGATTGTTTGTAGAAGATGCTCCGAGAGAATTAATTGTGCAATCATCAGAAAGTCAAGATAGAATAGATAGAGTCGTTGTTAGGTTAGATAAAGCGTTAAGAACCATAGACTTATATATTAAGCAGGGTGTGCCTTCAGTTACGCCGTCAGCCCCAGCATTAACGCGCGCAGGAGATATTTATGAGCTAGGTATTGCTGATATATTTGTGCCAAAACTATCCTATAGCGTTTCTCAAGCAAGAATTAGCGATTTAAGATTGAATAGTTCTCTTTGCGGAATAGTCCCCATATTTGGAAGCGTAGACACTTCCACATTGTTTGTTCAGATACAAGCAATGATTGATGATTCCAAGATATTGTATGAGAGTTTTTTAGAATATTACGGGATAAAAACAAAAGAGCTAGACGAGCTTTTGAAAGAATTTGAGGATAAGGGGAATTTAACGCTTTCTGCTATCCAATCATGGTACGATACTATTAAAAACGACATAAACAAAAGACAATCAATCACATTTGACGATATTGCAGCCATGCCGGGGATTGAGGTAGTCCCGGATTTTAATAGACCTGATAATT
>CAZTAY010000128.1:0-7196 GCA_964611655.1 uncultured Eubacteriales bacterium | reverse complement strand
AAAACCAGTTAAATTCTAAAATAAAATTATTAAATTTACAAACTGATTTTTATGTTATTAGAAATTTATTAAAAGAGATTATAAAGGTTATTATTTGGGACGGTGAATGTGCAGAGATAATTTATTCCAATCTCTAACATACTCGACTGCGTTTGATCAGGCGTTTTCATATGGCAGAAACATATTCAGCGAAATATCTGTCATTGTTGATGACATATTCTTGAATTATATAACCAAACCTGGCATAATGCAGCCTTTGTTTACTCAATATTGCGACGGAAACAGGGTTAAATGCCCCGGATCAATGAGTCAATGGGGAAGCAAATATTTGGGTGATAAGGGGTATACATCATTGAATATCCTTAAAACTTATTACGGCGACGATATTTATATAGACACAGCGCCTAAGGTAAGTGGTATACCTTCTTCTTATCCAGGAACTCCGCTTAAGGTTGGATCAAGAGGAAACGATGTGAAGAAAATACAAGAACAATTAAATACTATTTCAAATAATTTCCCTGCAATACCAAAGCTTATAACAGACGGGGTTTATGGTAACACTACAGCAGATGCAGTTAAAATCTTCCAAGAAACTTTCAGGTTAACACCTGACGGTGTTGTAGGTCTTTCTACATGGTATAAGATTTCTGAAATATTCACTGCTGTCGCTAAATTGTCTTAAATATAAACCAGTAAAAAATGTTCGATGAAACTGTATTCAACTGAGGCAGTTTTATCGAACTTTATAAAAACCATTGCCTACTGGTGAACTTGACTTGTTTTATTGGAAATTATATAATAATTAGGAATTAAATAAGAGATATGTTTATGCCTCTCATTATTTTTGATTTTTGTCTTGTATAGCTTGGAGGGGTTATTATGCCTAAAAGAAGCAATGAAGGTTTGATTAAAATATTACTTTTTTTCGCTGGTGCATTGCTTGGTTTCTTTTCATTTATTTATTATAATATTTACTCAAAATTTGAGGGTTATATTTTGTTGTTTTTGAGTTTTGTTGTTTTCATTGCTATTTATGGAATTGTACAATATAAATTCATTAACGATCTGAAATATTTTATAAGAGATTTTGATGATAATGTAAAACTATTTGTTAAGGGACTAAAACCTAATTATTCTTTAAAAAACTTATCACCTGAAGTGAAAAACTTATATGAAAAACTTGAAAACTATCAGGAGCATATTTTAACCGCAATGAAGATCAAGGATGGGTCGTTTGAAATAATTAATACCCTTTCCAGTACTCTTGAGCTAAACCCCTTGCTTGAGAAATTGCTTCCTGTCGTTATAGAGAAAACAGAAAGTAACTGGGCTGCTTTTTATGTTTTTAATGAATCAACTGAGAAATTTGAACTTGAAACATCAATTGGTTTTTCAAAAAATATATATCAGGATTTTGATATCGTGCCTGACGAAGGATTTGCGGGCATGTCAATTAAAATGGATAGAATTGAAATAATAAATGATATACCAGATGATACGAACTTTGTAACACGAACTTTCTTAGGTACCATTAAGCCAAAGGCAATTATGTCAGTGCCAATTAGTCATGACGGCAGGTTTCTTGCCTGTTTACTTCTTGCAAGCATACAAAACTATAAAAAAGAAAATTTAGCGATTATAAAAAAAGTAAGCACTCATTTTGCTGTTACATTAAATAATTGCAACCAATTTGATAGTGTCAAACGCATTAAAAACGAGTATGAGTTTCAGCATAAACTAATACATGAACTTAATGAGGAACTAGAAGAAAAGGTAGCTGTCAGAACCAGCTATTTAAACAGCATAATTGATAGCATAACCGATTATTCCATTATTTCATTCGACAAAAATGGCTTTATAACTGCATGGAACAAAGGTGCTGAACTGCTTATTGGTTATACAAAAGAAGAATCGGTTGGCTATAGCTACAGCGACATTTTCAATAGTTCTGATAACAGTATTGAAAGCCAGTTTTATTCATGGGCTACTACGGCTGTTAAAGATGGACGCTCCGAACATTCTATTTGGTTACCTAAAAAGGATGGCTCAAAATTTTATGCCAGCATTGTTTTAACACCAATATTTGATGAGAACCATAACCATGAAGGTTTTGCCGGTATCATAAAGCTGAACGAAAAAGATGTGTAGTTACAAACAAGGGGTGCTAAATGAATCTTTTTGATTATGAAGCCAATAAAAAAATTGAAAGCGAATCTCCTTTGGCGGCAAGAATGCGCCCAAAAACCCTTGATGACTTCATTGGACAAGCAAACATCGTTGGGGAAGGAACATTATTAAACAGAGCAATTAAAGCTGATAAAGTAGGTTCCATAATTCTCTTTGGACCTCCAGGATCAGGAAAAACAACTCTTGCTCGTATAATTGCCGCTTCAACAAGCAGACAATTTGTAAGTATAAATGCTGTATCGGCAGGTATAAAAGAAATTAAAGAAAGTGTACAAAACGCTAAATATGCTCTGGCAGTGTCTGGAACAAAAACAATACTATTTATTGATGAAATACACAGATTCAATAAATCACAGCAAGATGCGCTACTGCCATATGTAGAAGACGGTACACTTTCGCTAATAGGCGCAACTACCGAAAATCCTTTTTTCGAGGTAAACAAACCTTTAATTTCACGATCAACAGTTTTTGAACTTTTGCCTTTGGATAAAGATGATATTAAAAACATTTTGTTAAGAGCGATTAAAGACAAAGAAAACGGTTTGGGCGTATATAACGTTAAGATTGACAACGATGCTCTTCTGTTTATATCAGATATATCAAACGGTGATGCCAGGATTGCTCTCAACTCTTTAGAACTTGCTACTTTATCAACAGAACCTGATGAGAACGGTCATATTGTTATTAACTTGAAAACTGCTGAGGAGTGTATTCAAAAGCGTGCTGTGAAGTACGATAAGAACGGCGAAAGTCATTATGACACTATTTCGGCATTTATAAAAAGTATGCGAGGATCTGATCCTGATGCAACTGTATATTATCTTGCAAGAATGTTATACGCCGGCGAAGATCCAGTTTTTATAGCAAGGCGTATTATTATTTGCGCTTCTGAAGATGTGGGCATGGCGGATCCAAATGCACTTAATATCGCTGTTTCTGCTTTACAGGCTACAATGGCAATCGGTATGCCAGAAGCTAGAATAGTTCTTTCTCATGCTGCCATCTATGTTGCATGTGCTCCTAAAAGCAATTCTGCATATTTAGCTATTGACAGCGCACTTGCTGATGTTAGGAATATCAAAATTAAGAGAATTCCTCACCACTTATGCAACGCGCCTGTATCAGGCATGAAAGAACTTGGGCGTTCTATAGGATATAAATATGCACATGATTATCCAAATCATTATACAGATCAGCAATACCTACCCGATGAACTGGTTAACAAAAAATATTTCAATCCCGATGGCATTGGTTTTGAAGCTTATGTATTAAGTAATTTTGATAACATAGGAAAAAATCACTAATAAGGAGTGTTAATATGGATTTGCACGATGAAGAGTCTTTAGATATAAAGAATAAAAAAAGAAGGGAACGTTTACAGAAGAAGAAAAGAAACGGTTGTCTAATAAGCGGTTTTGTCGCACTATTTGTTTGTGTTGTTTTTGTAGGCGGATTAATTATGAGTTTTATGCCTAATCAAACTGTCAACCCTTTCTTTAAATACATAAATTCCAACCCAGAAAAGATTACAATTATTTATAAAGACCAGCTTGTAGTGGGAGATGTTAATGCTCACTCCATTTCAGATAGTCTCTTTATAGACACTCAGTTACTTAAGGAAAAACAGATAGACCCATATATATTTTGGGATAATTATGATGGTATTTTAACAATTACAACACCCAAACGAGTCATTCGCTTTTCTAAAGATATAAAAGGTTTTACTGTAAACGGCAAGCAAAACAACGGCGAATCTATATTTGTAAGCGGTACATCTGCGTATTTGCCAACTTCCTTCCTAGAGAGGTTCTATCTTCTAGAGTTTTTCTGGAATAAGGAAGAGAATGTAGTTACTGTTATACCTAAATTTGAGGAACGAAAGTCTGTAACGGTTATTAATGAAACTAGCAACTTAAGATATGAACCTAACATTAAAAGCGAAGTTGCATGGCAAGCTCCAAAAGACGAAAAGCTCTTTGTTTTTGATGAAAGCGAAGATTTTTATAAGGTTACGTCAATGAACGGAGTTATTGGATATATAAAAAAATCTGACGTATCTGATATAACTGTTGTACCTCCAGAAAAAAGAGATTTAGAGGATATACCAAACCCTTCATCGCCAAATAACAGCAGGGTGAGTCTGGTGTGGGATCAAAATGCAACCAGCAAAACTAAATGGATTGAATCGAATATTAAGGGCATAAATACTGTTTCGCCAACTTGGTTTAAGCTTAATGATGAAACAGGAGAATTGATTGACAATGCCTCTAAAGCATATGTTGATAAAGCTCATAAATCTGGTTATAAGGTTTGGGCTCTTTTAAGTAATAACTTAGAGGCAAATATGACCCAACGTCATTCAATGACCAAAGGTATGATGCGCAGTACCAATAACAGACAAAATTTTATTAATAATGTACTTTCCGTTTGTGATAAATATAAATTGGACGGTATCAACATTGATTTTGAAGAATTTAATTATGCAGAGGACGGAGAATATTTCAATCAGCTTATCAAAGAACTTTCTCCAATCCTTCACGAGAAAAATCTAATGGTTTCTGTTGATGTTAATGTCCCAACTGACTATACATCTGCAATCGATAGGCATGAGATTTCAAGGTTCGTTGACTATGTAATTATTATGGCATATGACGAGCATTGGGGTGCTGGTTCAGGAGCCGGTTCAGTGGCATCTATAGGTTGGGTTACAAAAGGAGTTGTAGAAACTCTTGCTATGGTCCCACAAGAGAAGACTATTTTAGCTGTTCCTTTATATACAAGGATCTGGAAAGAAACTGAAACATCAGAAGGACTAAAAGTTTCTCAAAATGCACTCTCTATGCAAGGAGCATATAATCAGTTTCAGGAAAACAAGGCAGAAATAACTTGGGATTCCAAAACACAGCAACCCTATGGGGAATATGTTACAAACGAAGATGGAAAAACCATTACTTATAAATGTTGGTTTGAAAATTCAGATACTATAAAAGAAAAAGTAAGTCTTGTTACTGAAAATAATCTTGCAGGGGTTGCCGCTTGGAAGAAAGGATTAGAAACTCCTGATGTATGGGAAATAATTAATAACGTTATTGTTAAGTAAAAAGCGATTTTCGCTTTTTACTTTTTTTATCGCATTATGGAAAATTTAAGAAAGATTATGAGTTGGAAGCCGTTACATATTATTTTATATTGTCATACTTGTCTACTGAATTGATAACATTGTAATTTATTGTAATTTTTTCCTTTATAAACTTTGTTACATTTGTATATTGCTAAAAACTTTTAGAAATTATAATTTGTCATTTTTTTTATTAAGTTTGTATTGATATTTGTAATAAATAGGTGTATCATTATTTATATGATTTCGAATATGGTTATTTTGTATAGCCATTCGAAATAATTGAGGTTTTCAATTTATTTTTTATGCACTTTGTATTCGCAGTCCATTATTTTAAATTTTAGGAGGTTTGTGCATGAGTTTAGGAACAAGCATACCAAAAATTGTTACTTCTACATTACCAGGACCAAAATCTGTTGAATTAGGTAAAGTTAGAGCTGACTATATGCCATCTGGTATTGGTGTATCTGCTCCAATTTTTGCTAAACGCGCTGAAGGCGCTATGATTGAAGACGTTGACGGTAATACTTTCCTTGATTTCGTTGGTGGTATCGGTGTTATGAACATCGGACACGGAAACAAAGAAATCGTTGACACTCTTAAAGCTCAAGTAGAAAATTATACTCACGTTTCTATCAACGCTATGTCATATGAGCCATATGTTGCTCTTTGTAAAAAACTTTGCGAAATTACACCTGGTGATTTCAAAAAGAAAGCAATGCTTGTTACAGTAGGTGCTGAAACAAGTGAAAATGCTGTTAAAATTGCTCGTAAATACACAAAGAAAACTGATGTTGTTGTATTCACAGGCGCTTTCCATGGTAGAACTTCTCTTACAATGGAAATGACCAGCAAGCACAACCCTTACAAATTTGGATTTGGCCCATTCCCATCAGGAATTTTAAGAGCTGAATACCCATATGTATATCGCAGACCAGATCAAGTGCCTGAAGCTGAAGCTGTTGATTACTACATCAAAAAGTTAGAGCAATTCTTTATTGAAATTGCTAACGTAGATCAAACTGCAGCTATCGTTCTTGAGCCACTTCAAGGCGAAGGCGGATTCATTCCAGCTCCAATCGAATTCGTTAAAGCTCTTCGTAAGATTTGTGATGAAAACAATATCGTTCTTGTTTGTGACGAAGTTCAATCTGGTTTCGCTCGTACAGGAAAAATGTTTGCTTCAGAATATTGGGCAGAAGCAGGCGCTGCTCCTGACTTAATCCTTATGGCTAAATCTCTTGGCGCTGGTATCCCTATTGGTGCTGTTGTTGGTAAAGCTGAAATGTTAGACGCTGTTCATGGCGGCGGTCTTGGTGGTACATATGCTGGTAACCCAGTTGCTGCTGCTGCAGCTCTTAAAGTTATCGAAATTATGCAAAGAGATAACTATGCTGCAAAATCTGCTGAAATCGGCAAAAAAGTTATGGATAGATTCAAAGCTCTTCAAGACAAATACGAGTGCATTGGCGACGTTAGAGGTCTTGGTGGTATGATCGGTATCGAGTTTGTTGATGATAGAAAAACAAAAGCTCCTTTCGGCGGATCACACGGCGAAAAAGTTAAATTAATCATCAAAGAAGCTTTCCAAAATGGTTTACTTCTTATGGATGCTTCTCTTAGAGGTAACGTAATTCGTTTCCTTGCTCCTCTTGCTATCACTGATGAGCAACTTGAATGGGGTCTTAAGGTTTACGAAGAAGCTATCGACAAAGTTTCAAAAATGTAATTTAAATTATAAGAGTTGCTTTCAGCTCTAACACAAAAGGCTTCCTGAATTTCAAAAATCAGGAAGCCTTTAATTTTTAAGAAAAAGAAAGTAAGGGTAATTCGTATCTATAGTCATCGAACTTGCAAACACTCATGAAAAGGTGTAAACTGGAAATATGAG
>CAZTAY010000127.1:0-7393 GCA_964611655.1 uncultured Eubacteriales bacterium | reverse complement strand
GGGAGAAGAGGTGTTGATTCATATCTATAACCCATGCTGTCAGTTAATGCATATTCTTTTGGTAAGTAATAACCATAATAAGAAGCATTATCATTAACTGCTATAGGATCTAAAAGTTTAACTCCCATTCCTTCTGCAATTGCTTCTGCTTTTGATTTTGCATCTACTACAGCTTTCTTTAAGCATTCATTGTAGTGGGGAGCATTGTTTTCGATTCTATAAATAATATTAGTTGTAATATTAGAACCTGCTTTTACAGCACCATCAGCAATAATACTTACCTTTTCTAAATCCCTGATAGTAACTGTAATGGTGTTTGATACAGTATATCCGTTAATGGTATCCTCCATAGTTTCTGAATCAAAACTGTAATTAGGATAAATACTATATCTAGAAGATTGGATATCTTTTTCATTTATTCCTAAGGCTTTTATTGAAGTAATTACCTTATTCATCTTATTGGCATTTTCTTTTTGAGCTGTTTCACTGTCTTTTCCTTGTGTTTCAACACCAAGAATCAATTCTGCAAGCTCAGGTTTAACTTTAACCGTTGCAGTTCCTACTACTGATAGGGTCTTATTGTTTTCCTCTGCCATAACTGATGTTGAAAACAGCATAATTGAAAACAATAAAATTGCAAGTCCTATAAAATTTTTCTTCTTCATACATCTTCCTCCTCGGTTTTATGCTTTTGTTTGTATATTTTATTTGTAAATATTATTAAAAGTACAATTAAGATTAGTTTAAAAAAATGTGTGAAACAAAATAATATAAAATTCTCAATACTTTTTAATGTACTCTTTAAAGAAAGTAAAACTGCATTTTTAATTTCAGTAATTAAATTACCTGATCTGTTATCATAACTTTCTGACTTGCGCTCGTTAAGATTAACTGTTATTGTTGAATAAGTCGTTGTAGGCTCTAATTCATTCACTGTTTTATTTTGGTAATCTGCCATAAGCACATTTTGCCCATATAAACTATCGTTTGATTCAAACATACTAGTGACGTTGCCTGATTTAGAAACTTCATTAATAGTCTTTTCGTAATTTTCGCTTGGTATTACTAAAGTTAAATAACCATTCTTCAAGTCAGTAACACTGCCATTGCTTTCGTCCTTTATATTGCTGTAAGAATAATTTTCAACATTTCCATAGGCAGAAGAAACAGCAAAATCTCTTATCAATGACACTGCTTTATCAAAGTTATCAACTTCCAACTGAATAGTAGAATTTTTAACTATGTCCCAATCATTTAAAGTCGTTGGTTCCATTATGCCAACACTATCTGATGTTTCTGATTGCAAATAATTTTCAGAGACATTATTATCCTGTGATTCCTGCCCATTTGTTGTATTATATGTTTTAGAATAGCTAGTTTCATTATTTGCTTGTTGAATTAAATTTTGCTCTGCTTCTAAGTTATTTAGATTTAAACCATAATCAAAAGCAATATTGACTATCAATAACATTAGAATTGATGCAGCAAAAATTGAGTATTTCCCTGAATTTCTAAATACAGCAAACGAAAATTTATTATTTCTAGACTTCTCATGCTGAATTTTTTTCATCAGGTTGGAATGAAAACCAGCTGGAATTTCCAGATCAGGCAATTCAGAAATACTATTCTTAATATAGTTTAATTCGGTAAAATATTGCTTGCAACTTTCACATGAATCTATATGTCTAAGGAGTTTTGTTGATTCATCTAGCCCTAGTTCCTTATCAACATATAAATGCGCCATTTCTTCGTACTTATCGCAGCCCATTTTAATCACCTCCTTTTAATTTATTAGACGTTTTCATTTTTGTTTTGTTCCCTCTTATGAGACAACAATTTTGCAAGGGCATTTCTAGCTCTAAATAATCTAGATTTAACTGTACCAACTGAAGTATCAGTTATTTTAGCAATTTCGTCATAACTAAATTCGTTTATTTCTCTTAATATAATAATTGTTCTATGGTTTTCGTCCAGTTGACCAATAGCAGTTTCAATTTCAAAATATGATTCTTTTTCAATAATAGAATTTTCAGGACTTATTGAATTGTCGGGTATATGAATATTAAGTGAGTTTTCCTCGTCATCAAGTGATAAAACTTGATGACGCTTTTGTTTCCTTATTTCATCTATACAAGTGTTACATGTAATCCTATATAACCAAGTGGAAAATGAACTCGAAAAATTAAATGATTCCAGTTTTCTATAGACCTTAATAAATACGTCTTGAGCCACATCTTTAGCGTCCTCTTCACTGTGAAAATATCTATAACAAATATTGTATACAATCTTCTCATATTTTAATATTAAAAATTCAAATGCTTTTTGATTACCTGAAATTGCCTTTTTTATAATTTTATGTTCAAGTTCACTACTCATTATTTACCACCTCAGATAGGTAAGTTAGGCGTTAACACACTTTTCTAGTGTATACTAAAAAAAAAAGATGTTCAAGCAATATTTTCTTATTTATTGTAACTCTAGTGAATTTAGCTTGACTGAAACTGTTATTTTTTGTTTAATATAACATAGGCATAAAGCCAAAATTAATGACTGATTTATGGTGGTCGAATGTTTAAAAATAGTTTTAATAATAAACAGTATTACACACTAAATTACTATTATCAGACCATGTTTGCTAGCAAGGTTTTTAAAGTAAGTTTAAACGCAAACATGACTTGCCCCAATATAGACGGTTCCTCCGGTACTGGTGGTTGTATTTTTTGTTCAAAAAAAGGTAGTGGTGATTTCGCCGGTAATAAAGAAGAAGACTTACTTACACAATTCAATACAGTTAAAGAAAAGCTTGCTCTAAAATGGCCTAACGGAAAATATATCCCTTATTTTCAGGCAAACACTAACACTTATGCACCATTACCGACATTGAAAAAACTTTATGAAGAGGCATTATCATTTGAAAATGTTTTAGGGTTGTCTATTTCGACAAGACCAGATGCAATAGCTGACGATGTGCTAGACTATTTAGAAGAGCTAAGTACAAAAACTTTTTTAACAGTAGAACTTGGTTTGCAGTCAATCCATGATAATACTCTACGATTGATTAATAGGGGTCATAACATAGATTGTTTTACGCAAATGTTGTTAAAACTACTAAAAAGAAACATTAAGGTAGTTGTGCATATAGTAAATGGCCTGCCATATGAGACAAAATCAATGATGCTAGAAACTGTTAAGTATTTAAACAAATTCAAAATACACGGAATAAAAATTCATATGCTCAATGTATTAAAAGATACTGTACTTGCTGATATGTATGAAAAGGAAAATTTTAAACTACTATCAAGGGAAGAGTATGTTGGTATTGTTTGTGATCAGCTTGAAATCCTAAAAGAGAACATTGTGATTTATAGACTAACAGGAGATGCAGATTTTAATGAACTAATTGAACCTACATGGATTAAGAAAAAGCTTATTGTTCTTAATGAGATTGACAAAGAGCTAAAAAAAAGAAAAAGTTATCAAGGTTTTAATAATTCTATATTAAATAAAGTAAAACAAATATTAAGTAATATTCTTTCTCAGAGAGACTTTGCAATAGATGCAACTGTTGGAAATGGTAATGATACTTTATATTTGTGTAATCTTGTTAAAAATGGAATGGTGTTTGGATTTGATATTCAAAAACAAGCATTGAGCAAAACAGAGCAACTTCTAATAGAGAATAAATTAACTGATAATTATAAGCTATTCCATGCACCACACGAAAATATGTTGGACTATTTAAATGATTATATAGGAAAGATTTCTTCAGTTATTTTTAATTTAGGATACTTGCCTGGCGGTGACAAAACAATTACTACAAAAGCTGAAAGTACAAACACTGCTATAGAATCAGCTTTATTATTACTAAAAAAACCTGGTGGCATAATTCTAATTGTCATTTATCCCCACGATGAAGGGAAAAAAGAAGAGGCGCTAATTTTAAAGTATAAAGATAAATGTTCAAGCTTTAATATTTATCGGAATACAGACAATGAAAAAGCACCTTACTTGGTTACAATAAAAACATAGATTTCTCTAAAATATATAATAAATTTTGATATTATGACGAAATATTATATACATGCGATAAAATCGGAGGTTCTATATGCCGCAGATCAAAAAAAATACTAAACTCAAAACATTAATAACAAAAAAGACATGCGAGGTTATTGAATTTATTGGAAGCGGGGGGCAGGGCGAGGTTTATAAAGCTAAATACGGTAAAGAAGAGGTTGCTTTAAAGTGGTATTTTAAACATACTGCAACTAAAGAACAGGAAAGTATTCTGCATACCCTAATTAAAGAAGGTTCGCCAAATGAACATTTTCTGTGGCCAATGGATATAGTTGTATCGGATAATGGTTTTGGCTATATTATGGGATTAAGACCTTCAAATTACAAGGTAATGGTTTCAATAATGAACAGAAGTGTAGAACCTAGTTTTCATTCTCTTTTGAATTCTGCAATTTTACTTTCTGATAGTTTTTTTAGACTTCATGCCAAAGGTCTTTGCTACAGGGATATTTCATATAATAATATATTTATAAACCCTGATAATGGAGATATTCTCATTTGTGATAATGATAATGTAACATATAATAATATAAGCTGCAAAACTATATTAGGTACACCAAAATTTATGGCGCCTGAAGTAGTTACACGCAAGTCTTTGCCAAATCAATACTCAGACTTGTATTCTCTTGCAATATTGCTATTTTATTTATTATTCATTAGCCATCCTTTAGAGGGCGAACTGGAATATAATATAAAATGTCTTGATGTTCCAGCAATGAATAAATTGTATGGCGAAAACCCAGTATTTATTTTTGATCCTCAAAACAAGAGCAACAGACCCGTAAAAGGAGTTCATGACAATGCATTGATATATTGGAATCTATATCCTAGTTATATTAAGGATGCATTTACAAAGGCCTTTACGGAAGGAATAAAAGACCCTCATAATGGAAGAGTAAGAGAGACTATTTGGAGACAACTGTTGCTAAGTTTAAAAAATTCTATTCTTTATTGCAAATGCGGAGCTGAAAACTTTTATGATAAGAGTATCAGGGAAGGAAACGGTCATAAATGTTGGTCTTGTGGTCAAAAGCTCATTGCACCTCCAATGCTGGTAATAGGAAATTCCAACATTATGCTTAATTACGATTCAAAAGTATATCCTTGCCAGATTGATTCAGAAGCTCCTTATGAATTTAAAGAACCTATTGCAAGGATGGTTCAAAATCCAATCAACCCCTCTGTTTGGGGTCTTAATAATATGTCAAAAGAAACAATTTATGCAACAACCACGGACGGAACAGTCAACAAGATTCCGCCCGGTAAAAGCCAGACTATTTTGAATAACCTAACTATTAATTTTGGTAAAGCAACCGGAACTATTGTCGTATAATACCAATGAGAGGAGTTTTTATATGAAAAGACCAGGAGGCGAGTTATCGTCAAGACCTTTGCATTTTATATTCATTACAGATTGTTCAGGTTCTATGCAGGAGGACGGGAAAATATCCTCCCTTAACCTTGCTATAAAAGAAGCAATACCACATATGCAATCCGTTTCAGAAGAAAACCCTAATGCACAAGTCCTTGTTAGAGCTGTAAAATTTTCTGATGACGCAACATGGCATATTGCAGATCCTACTCCTGTATCTGAATTTAAATGGACTGACTTAACAGCCGGCGGACTTACAGCAATGGGAAAAGCACTTGATTTAGTTGCAGGTCAGCTAAAAATACCTCCAATGAGTGAAAGAGCTTTGCCACCTGTTTTAGTACTCATTTCAGATGGTCAGCCGACGGATGAATTTGAAACAGGATTAGCTCATATTATGGAGTTGCCATGGGGCAAAAAAGCTGTAAGACTTGCTATTTCAATTGGCAGGGATGCAGATACTGATGTTTTACAAAGGTTCATTGGAAATTCTGAAATTAAACCTCTTTCTGCCAATAATCCAGAGCAACTAATTAAATTCATTAAATTTGTTTCAACGGAGGTTCTAAAAGCAGTTTCTTTACCTCCAAGTCTTTCCGCGGACGACAGCAACCTAAAAAGTGTGGGTAATGTTATGATACCACAGGTATTCGATGACGATGATATAGACCTTTCTGCCGGGGATGTCTGGTAATCCTGATTGACTTAAAAAAATAGAATAATGAGGACATGTTATGGGTAAGTGGATGATATTGGGCAAATCAGTTCAAGGAGCAGTGCATAAAAGAAAGTCAATTCCTTGTCAGGACTATTTTGCGTTTTATAAGGAATTAGATAACTATCCAATAATTTTAAGTGTATCAGACGGTCATGGTGGGCAAAAGCATTTCAGAAGCGATAGGGGCTCAAGGTTCGCTTGTGATGCAGCAATAGAAATATCTAAAGCGTACTTTAGGAAACCTAAAACACAAATGCAGGATAATTTAATAAAGGACATTGTTGAAACACGTCTTAAAAGTGATATTTTGAAAAGATGGACTAATTTAGTATTAGAAGATGCAAAAAAATTTCCTTTTACTATAGAGGAACTGTCACTTTTGGAATTAACAGAGGATAATTTTAATAATTTAATGTACAATGAAGATTTACCGGAAACGGTTCATAAGGTATTAACCGCATATGGAGCAACTTTATTACTGGTAATAATTCTAAAAAATTTAGCTATAAGCTTACAGATAGGCGACGGTGACATTCTTTTTTACTATGACCGCCCTAATACGGACTTTGAAAATGTTGTATCTCCTGTTCCTGGAGACAGTTTGTTGTTTGCAAACGAAACCACATCCCTTTGCTCTGAGGAACCTTTAAAATATTTTAGGTATAATATTACCTATTTTTATAATGTTGAAAATGTTCCTGATCTTATTTTGATGTCTACGGATGGATATGCAAATTCATATAGTAGCAAAGACGATTTCTATAAAACTGCTGCTGATTATTACAGCATATTAAAAGCAAATCAAAATCAAGTCACCCAGCAGGACTTGGAAGAATGGCTTAATGACACAAGTGAAAAGGGCAGCGGTGACGATATTACTATATTATTAGCAATGGGTATAAATAAATGAAAAAAGCAAAGGTTGTTCTAAAAGAAATTGTAGATATTTTTGGAAAGGATATCGCTTTTGATTCTAAAAGATTAACTGGAATTTTACGGGACTATGCTGTTTCCAAAAATGATTTGCATATAATTGTAAGTATTGCTGCATTACCATATTTCCAAGTATTTATTAACGATAAAGACCTAAATAATACTGATTCAAAAAATATTTTGTTACATCATGCAAAATCAGAATTTTACTTTGAAGAATCGGCTTTAAAGAACGCAATTGATTGTTGGTGTTTTGCGCTTCAAAAGCCGACTTTGGATAAAGAACAAAAAGAGAC
>CAZTAY010000126.1:0-7687 GCA_964611655.1 uncultured Eubacteriales bacterium | reverse complement strand
CTGGAGGCGGTATAATGAAAATAATTAAAACTTTATCTGAGCAAATAAAAGAAGAACTCCATGGCGCTAAAGAATATATAAAACTAGCAATTCACTTCAAAACAGAATATCCAGAATTAGCAAAAGCTTATTCAGAAATGGCAGAGCAGGAAATGAATCATTCTATGCGTTTACATGGTTTTGCGGTGCAAATGATAGCAGAACAGAGGAAAGTTTCAGAACCTCCTAAATATATGATCGAAATGTGGGATGAAGAGCATGTTAAGATCATGGAGAGATTTGCAAAGGTGAAAGCGCTGCAGGAGATGTTTAGAGGTAAGTGAGTATTGTTTAGGCTTGTTTTATGCGGTAATGGTTCGGTAATAAAAGTTTAAAAGCTACTAAAAACCGCTTAAATATGCTAAATGTTAAATCAGTTATTTTAGCATAAATAAACGGTTGAATGTTGATATAATGCGTGTTTTGGGGCATTTAATGATATAACTTGTAATCAGCAGGTTATCGGTTCGAGTCCGATCGTCGGCTTTTTGAAATCCTTGTGAATCTTGATTCGCGGGGGTTTTTTTTTTATTTGAATATCGTTTAGCAATATTTGACTCACCCCATCATAGATGGATTATCCCTAAGAATTAAATTAATATTGCAACAGGTGGTGGCTTAGGCTGTCACCTGTTTTCGATTATCTTTCTGATGTATTTCCTTCGTTTCTGGTTTCTTTCAATTCCACTTAAAAGTATTGATTTTTACAAATTAAGTTATTCTTTTTTAAGTTTTTTTGCACTACCCCAACTCTTAATATAAAACCTTTTATTTCTAATTTTATACGGTAATAAAATCAATATGTCAATAGTACGGAAATGTAACGGTAAAAGCTTTGGTAAGGAATAAGTATTTTAGTTTAGTTGATTTAAAATCCATCCACAAAAACTTTACTCAGATTGTTGACAACTAGTATAAACATGATCTGCCCCCCACCCCACTTCTTTTTTAAAAGAAAATAACAAAGAATTTTAACAAAATTATCAAATTGTAGCATCCTCAAAGAAAAAGTCTTTTAAGTGGTTGGGTACTTCTATGGGAAAAAATCTTCAAGTCAAGTCTTTTGTTGACAGCCAGAAAAAAGTAACTTTGCTTTAATAACACAGTATAGTCAAAGAACTTAAAAATCAACACTATATGACGTTTTTTTATGTATAGCTTTGGCATCATCAGTCAACCATACCTTTTAGCTCTTCTTATACAGATCCTATAATAGCACAGAAAAAAGAGTGCGCCCTTTTTGTCAAAGAAGCGCACTTTATTTTAATCAGAGAAAAGCTTTTAGATTCTCTATATTCTTTTCTTCAAGACTTTTTAATTTTTGCATTAGTTCGCATATTTCCAAATCACAATTAATATATCTGTTCAAATTTTTTATTGCATTTATTACTCCCATATTGCTGCCTATAATTAGCATTTCAGCAATGTTTGAACTAGATTTGTCGGTTAGCGTTTGTATATTCATCATTACATTTGCACGCATTTTTTGAAAACCACTTATACCTTTTTCATCAACACCAAGTTCCTTAAGCAAGTCTTTTGCTTTTGTGTTTATGTCCTTGTACTCATCATATTGCGTTTCTAGTTGTTCGATAAAGTTGGCATCTTCAACTATATCCAAAAGCTGATTAATTGTTAAAGTTCCCATTTCAGAATTCTGATAAATATGTTGCAAAAACTCAATATTATCATTCATTATAGTTACCTCCATAATATATTATTTTTCAGTAATGGTACATTTGCTTTTTTGCAAATTGTCGACTGCAGAAAAGCAAATACATTCAAAGGTTTCCTTGTTTTAAAACAAGCTCCTTTTTAAATCACAATTATAGTATTTGTTAATTTTCAGTAATATATTAAATAATACTGGAAAAAAGCTTGTTTACGTGGTATCATTGTTGTGAATTTTGTTGAAATATTTATATTAAAAGGTAAAGGTCTGACTTATATGTTAAGAAGTGTAAAGCTACTAGAAAATGCCCTCCGAATAAACAAAGTGTTTAGTCCGGCAAGAATTATGATTATTGGTTTTATTCTTATAATCTTAATCGGGGCATTGCTATTAATGTTACCCATCTCAACAAAAAGCGGTGAATCCGTCTCATTCTTGACGGCTCTTTTTACGTCTACTTCTGCAACCTGCGTCACTGGACTAGTTGTTACAGATACAGCTACAACATGGAGTCCTTTTGGCGCTTTTGTAATTCTATGCTTAATACAGGTAGGCGGACTTGGATTTATGTCCATCATGACTATAATATTTTTCATCTCCAGAGAAAGCATTGGTTTATCACAGCGTCTTTTAATTGTCCAGTCTTTAAGCTTAAAAGATATGAAGGGTGTTGTCAGACTTGTACGTCATCTTTTAATAGGAACATTTTTGTTTGAAGGTATTGGTGCATTTATTCTTTGGATTAGGTTTTCATTTGATTATGGTGTTTGGAAAGGCCTGTATATGGGAATCTGGCATTCCATTTCTGCTTTTTGTAACGCTGGATTTGACCTGTTGGGTACAAAATCACCCTTTTCTAGCTTAACAAGCTACCATAACGACCTTACTATACTCTCTACCGTAATGTTGCTTATAGTGATTGGAGGAATCGGTTTTTACGTTTGGGAGGACATTTGGCTTAAACGTTCCTTTAGAAAACTACACCTACATTCTAAACTAACCATTAGTATATCTTTGTTCCTAATAGTTGCAGGTTCTTTATTTTATTTCTTTGCTGAATATAACAATGTGTCAACAATGCACGGAATGAGTTTTTATGATAGAGTTATTTCATCACTTTTTCAGTCTGTATCTCCTAGAACTGCCGGTTTTAATACTATTAATCAAGCAGGGCTCACAGACTCCTCTAAAATCTTTACTATGATATTAATGTTTATAGGCGGTTCTCCTGGTTCAACATCAGGCGGTATAAAAACTGTTAATGCTGCAATCATTATTCTTTCTGCAATAAGTTCATTGCGTGGGAAAGTTTCAGTATCTGTTTTCGGAAGGAATATTCCAACACGCCAGATTTTAAGCGCATTGTCTGTCATGATCTTAGGTCTTGTTCTTTGTATTACATCATCTATGATTATATCTATGACCCAAAATCTGCCTTATTTTGATGTATTGTTTGAAACCTTTTCCGCAATCGGAACAGTTGGTCTTTCAACAGGAATTACCCCATCACTTGCGCCACTATCACAGATAATAATCATTTGTCTGATGTTTTTTGGCAGAGTTGGCATAATGACTATAGGCATGGCTGCTATTATAAACAGAAACAATGTAGAGAAAATAAAATATCCGGATACTTGGATAATGAATGGGTAGGTGTTATAATGAGTTCTTATTTTGTTATCGGCTTAGGTTCTTTCGGCAGCGCTGTTGCCTCAGAACTGTTTAGAATGGGTCATGAGGTAATGGTTATTGACGAACAGGAACAGTTAGTTGCAAAGATCGCCGATAATGTAACTCATGCAATCGTAGGTGATGCCAAGGATGAATCTGTATTAAAGTCAATTGGTGTGCATAATTTTGATGGTGTAGTAGTTGCTGTTTCAAACGAGCTATCTAACAGTATTTTAATCACGCTCTTGCTTAAAGAAATGGGTGTTAAGAAGATAGTCTGTAAAGCTCAAGGTGATAGACATGCTAAAGCATTGTCGCTTATAGGTGCAGACATAATTGTCAGGCCTGAAAACGACATGGGGAAACGCCTAGCACATGCTTTGGCTCAAAAGAATATTATTGAATACATCGAAATATCCTCTGACTACAGTATTATTGAATTTTTAGCTCCTCAAGAGTGGATAGGTAAGAGTATTTCAGAAAACAGGCTTAGAAACAAATTTCAGATTACCGTTATTGCAATCAGGAATAGCGACCATACTATTGTAGAAGTTTCTCCTAATTCCGACTATATTATAAAAGAAAACGATTTACTTGTTATTCTAGGATCAAATAAAAACCTTTCAAAGATTGGTGCTATTAAAATTTAATTTCTTTTAAAATAAGATTACCCCCTACTTCCTGTTAGTTGTAAGGGGGTATTGTTTTGCTTAATAACGGCACTGCATATGCCTTTAAGAGCCGAGACCGAAGAATTATGTGCATATACAACTTGGTTAGAGTGGTCTTAGGAGAGATTAAGAAGTAACCACATCCGCCTAGAATTGAGCTTATAAAACTCTCTTATTAAAATTCCAAACTTTTAAACAAATACAAGCAAGACTACCAAAGTCTAAATAAGCCAAATACTCTTTAAACATGGAGAAACCATGGTAAAAAAACCAACGGGTAGGCATAATATACCAACTCAAACTTACGCTAGGCTATAAACATGAAACGCCTAAAGAAGAGGTTTGTATTATTAATGAAAGAAACAATAATAGAAAGCGGCTTAAGAGAAATTTCTATAAATAAAAGTTATAGATATTATAAGAAAGTAAAAAAGATGGTTTCTAGGAAGCTTAGAACGAGTGGAAAATTTTTGATATGTCAAAACTTTTCTCTGAATAAAACCAAAGACCCCTTTATGTCAATGGAGGATTTAAGTCAACTTTCTACAAAAAAAACATGCCACCAGATTATAATAAGGTGGCATCTGTAATTTAGGCTAATACTTGACGTTTTCCTGAGCATGTAACATAATAAGTATACACTCATTGAGTTGGAGGTTATTGAATGTCGGATAAGCGTAAGGTACAAAAAGCACAAACAAGGGAAAAAATAATCTCTGCTGCAATAAGTATTTATTCCGAGCAAGGCTTTTCTGCCCCAACAACTGCTATTGCTAAAAAGGCACAGATTTCACATGGCTCAATATTTGTTCACTTCCCAACGGTTGAAAGTCTTTTAGTCTGTTTGTTAGAGTTATTTTCAAATGATATAAAAGCTGAAATACATTCTTTATCAGATTCTTGTGGTGAAATTTCGAAGCTTTTGGAAATTCATTTAGATGTGTTGATAAAACATGAGGACTTTTACAAGCGTTTGATACAAGAGATAGTGTATCTACCTAAAGAAGCAAAAAATACTTTTATAGCAATACAGTCAACTGTTTCAGTTCACTTTTTGCAAGCATTAGAACAAGAAATAGGCAAGGGAAAAATAAAGGATATACCGTTTTATATGATTTTTAATACGTGGTTGGGTTTAGTTCACTACTATCTGTTAAATGACGAACTATTTTCACCGCAAACTTCGGTTTTGAAACGATATAAAAACACCTTAATTTCATGTTTTATATCGTTGATTAAACAATAAATAAGTTTGATTTATGGAGGTAATGGAATGAAAAGATGTATAGCCTGTGGTATGCCAATGAAGAATCCGTCTGATTTTGCATTGAATGATGAGAGCAAGGATTATTGTTGCCATTGTGCACATCCAGATGGAACAATGCACTCTTTTGATGAGAAAAAAGATAGTATGGTAAATTTCATCATTAAAACACAAGGACTGGATTACAAAGCTGCTGAAAGTGCGGCTTTGTCAATGATGAAAAAGCTTCCTGCTTGGGAAAACCATTTCGCCTAAGCCTATTAAAAAGCTAATGTCTTTCAGTTATAACACAAATCCACTTTGAAAAGAGTGGCTTTGTGTTGTTCATTTGCGTAATTTCTTGCTTTGTTTAATCCCTTAATATATTGATTCTTAACTCCATTTTCAATTTCATCTTCACATATTTGAGTTAATGTATCAAAAAGAGGACTATTCGTAAAACAAGGTAAAACAATTATTTTAGCAAGGGCGTAGGCACTTCCCCACCTGACTACTGTCCGTTCATTGGTTGTATTTTCAAGTAGTTTTTGAATAGCCATCTCAAGATTATTTTCAAATAAATGTGCTATATTCCCCACAACCCTTGAAGCTTCTCTTTTCAGACTGTTTGATTTTGAATCTATATTAGTTTCAGCAAATCGTAACCATTCAAGAGTTGAAATATTTGGTTGATTCCTGGTTACTTGCTCCATTGCCTCTAAAACAGTAGAAATACCCTTATCGTCTAATTTAGAAGCTGTTTTTAGGAATTCGTCAATATTAATCATACCCATTTTAATGCTTTGGCTACTTCTTGACGCCTTTCTGTAGCCTTTAATTCTTTAGTGCATAATATATTTATCAAGTACATGCTTAGCCCCTGCCCATATTATAATGAAACTAAATTTGATTGCAGAATAATGTTATTTTATTTTTCAAGTATACAAAAGAATTCATATAATATCAATGAGTTTTAAATATTGAAGTTTAGTCCTAATTTGACAGCATCCAATGAAGACTAAAGACACTGTTATAGTAAACAAGCAAGCCACCAAGTTATAACAAGGAGGCTCCAGTATTTTTGGATTGCCTTATTTTCTTAAGAGTTAATTTTATGCTCAAATCCAACGTAAGAACAACCTTAGAAAAATAAACTTTATTGTTTTCGCTTTGCAATAACCGAATCAATCAAACCATAGGTTTTTGCTTCATCAGCTGTCATAAAGTTGTCTCTGTCAGTATCTCTCTCTATTTCTTCAATTGTTTTTCCTGTGTTATTTGCAAGTAATTGATTTAATCTGCGTTTATTTTTCTGCATATAGTCAGACATTATTTTAATATCACTGGCTGGACCTTTGATACCACCTGATATAGCAGGTTGATGGATCATAATTTCAGCATTTGGTAGGGCAAACCTTTTTCCACGAGTGCCTGCCGCAAGTAAAAAGGAACCAAAACTTGCAGCGAGTCCGATACAAATAGTAGATATATCACATTTAATATAATTCATTGTGTCAAATATAGCAAAACCAGCTGTTACAGAGCCACCAGGGCTGTTAATATAAAGACTAATATCCTTGTCAGGGTCTTGAGCTTCTAAAAACAATAGTTGAGCTGTAACCAAACTGGCGGTTGTGTCGTTGACTTCCTCCCCTAAGAAAATGATTCTATCACTCAAGAGCCTGGAAAAAATATCATAGCTCCTTTCTCCTTGGCTTGTCTGTTCAATAACATATGGAATTGTACTCATGCAGCCATGACCTCACAATTCAACATAAATTTATAAGGCATTTTAATACTGTAGTTTATGCTAAGCCTGTTCTGTTTTGATGTATAAATTCGTTTCATTCTGTATTCTTGCGGTGCACAGACATATAGTTGCTTGAATGCAAGAGTAAACGATTGTTGCGAATCGTAATTTGCTTCAATGGCAATCTCAATGATAGGTTTTTCAGTATATACGAGCTTTTTAGCTGCTTCAGTAAGTCTACGCATCTGGATATATTTATAGATTGTGCAGCCTGTGTTTTCTGAAAATAATCTATTCAGATGAAATTTTGAATATCCAACCCTCTTTGCAATTTTATCTAAGGTCAAATCTTCATTCAGATTATTCTCTATATAATCGACAACTGTCACAACAGTATTAGTATTATCCATTATCTCACACCTTTCTCACCGACATAAACAAGTATAACAAATTTTGTTGGCTATGTCTTAATAAAAATTGCTATCTTTATTTTAGGGAAATGTAAGTTATATAAATACTCTTTATTATTCAAAATCAAACGCCAGTCATAGAATAATAATTATTTTCTTCATTTGAGTTTATAATGTAAGTGCAACACATGATAAAAAACAACACAGAAGCAGAAAACTCCGTAATAATAG
>CAZTAY010000125.1:0-7870 GCA_964611655.1 uncultured Eubacteriales bacterium | reverse complement strand
TTATATAAATTATCCTATCCAAAAAATTAGATTATTCTGTTTTGTAAAATTATGTCTTAAATTAAGTTTTACTGTCAAAAAAACACCTTTTTTGTAACCTTGCATATACTAATACTGGATTATTTTAATTCAAATTTATTTTGAAAGGAGGTGTTATTAATGAATAATTTCGTTATGAACAGCTCGGAAAATCCGATTAACTGCACATCTTCTGCAAACAGCCCAATTGTTACAGACAACATCCAAACAGATTATACAGAAATGGGAATACTCTACATCGCAACAACAACAGCAATGTCTATTCCAGCTAACGGATACTTATTATTTGAATTGTTAAACCCGTTAGGTTCTGGTAAAAACATATATATTTCTCGTTTATCTGGTGGAGCAGAAACTACTACTACAATGGATTTAATAAAAAACGCCACCTTTGCAGCCTCGGGGACCACAGCAACACCTCATAATAGAAACACAGGATTTGGTGATTCAAGCGTAATGCTTGCAAAATATACCTCATCAACAGCAGGAGCAGATCCCACACAAGGCGGTGTACTTTGGGGAAGTACTATTACTCCGGGGGGGACACTATCAATAGAATATGAAGGCAGATATATTATAACACCTAATCATACCTTTTATATAAGGCTCACAAACAATACTAATCAGATAAATTTATTATCTGTTAACTTAACATGGTGGGAAATTTAATCAGGTTTTTATGTCCATTCATTGCCGGTTTTGCCATATAAAGCATAATCACTGAATATATGATAGGATAGACTAAGGAAGTATGGTAGTAAAACAGCCCAAAAGACAGTTGCATACGATTCAGAAAGAGGTAAACCGGATAAAGGGTAAGCAGTCATAAGGAAGTGATTTGTGAAAGGTGGTATAGCCACTTAAAAAGGCTATGCCATCTTTTCCTTTCTGCACCGTTAGTAGCGTGAACAACAATTCGTTTACAAACTAACTGTCGATTGTATGGGTAAGTTCCTTAATATACATCCGAACAATCTCAAATACTTGACAATTACAGTTTTAAATTTCTATTTTGGATTGTAACTCCTTTCCTTTATTAAAAAACTCTTTCATTACCAACAACACCACAAATCCTTAAAATGTCAAGGATCTTAAAAGAAAGCAAATACGCTAGAACGCAAAAAACGTTGCAACCTTTCTCAATGCCATATGTCTTTTCCGTTTACTCATGTTTTAACTTTCGTATATTGTAGCCATATCATGTATTCTACGCTTCATTTCTTCACGGATATGTAGTGGCTCTAAACACTCGCATTTATCCCCAAAACTGAAAAGAATATTGTAGTGGTAATCGTTTTCTATGAAAGGAAAGTTAACAATGTAATGCTCATCATAGTCTGACGAAAAATCTTCATAAGAGCAAAAATCAAGTACCCTATCCATGATGGCTTTATGAATACGGATTTTGATTTTTGTTTGCAAATTTTTGTAAATTTCCGCAAAGTCTAAAGTAGGTTTTTGATAATCTCGTGGTGTAAAACTCCCCTCTTGTATTTGTAGGTTTGACATGCGAGATAGTCTAAATAATCGGAAGTCATTTCTTTTTTGGCAATACCCTTGCAAATACCAATGACTACTTTTCAATACCAGCTGATATGGCTCGGCTGTTCGTGAGGTTTTATTTCCGTGATGGGCAACATAATCAAACGAAAGTAGCTTGTTTTCCTGCAACGCTGATTTGATAATTTCTAAATATGGTTGTATGTTTCTGTTGCCCATCCACGGACTTAAATCTATACATATTTGATTTACTTTTAATTCAATGTCTTTCGCTCTGTGTGCAGGGATAAAACTCTTGACCTTCGCAAGTGCGTGTACCAGTTCATCGCCTCTTACTATGTTGGAAACACTGGCAAGCCCCATCAATAGAGCAGAAAGATCGGCAGTAGAAAAAACATTTTTATCAATCTTGTATTCCTGCATAATTTCAAAGCCGCCACCCACACCTGACGTTGAGAGGATTGGAATTCCAGCCATGTTGATAGCGTCTATGTCTCGGTAGATTGTTCGGGGAGATACTTCAAACATATCTGCTAATTCCTGAGCGCCTATACGCTTTTTATCAAGGAGTATCATAATAATGCTAACAAGCCTGTCTACTTTCATATGACCACCGCCTTCAAAACTTTTAATTGTTGCCATACTGTTGTCAATAATACATGATACTATAAAATAGCAAGCAAATCAATCAACATATCAGGAGGAGATACTATGCAGAAAAAAACATTGAAATAATAGATCAGACAATCGGCATAGACATTCAGCAACTCTAAAGCCTGTATCTATTTCTGTGACAAGTGGCTTTTTCGTGGTGTTATGCTTAAAGGAGTTATTGAAGTCTTGGAGGATGCAGGCAGCAAAGGAATTGCTCTGGGAAGATGATTTCACCATGTACTAATCAGAAGGCGACCGCCCCTGACTATTGCGTGTTGAGGGCACTAAGGCGTGTTCCCACTAAGCTAATAACAATTTATTTAGTTAATTTGACTCAATTTTTTGTCATCAGCTCCTAGCATAACTTTTCTATTATGCGTCGTTGCTTCTTCCTCAAATGGCAATAAATCAAGCTCGAAAATCCTGCCATTCCATTAGTGGGAACACGCCCTATTATTCAAATTTCAGTTCAGATGATTTTGTTGTTGAGTGACAATTATTAGAAGCACCATAAAAATGGAGGAAATTTATGTTTACAATATATATTTATGTTCTTGATACTTTAGCCGACTGGGAGATAGGGCATGTTATTTCAGAGCTAAATTCTGGTCGATTTTTCAAAAAGGATGCGCAACTTATATCACTCAAAACAGTAAGTTGTTCAAAAGAGCCAATCCATACAATGGGAGGGCTGACAATATATCCTGATTTCTTAATTGATGATATTGTTGTGAGTGAAACAAGCATGTTGTTATTACCGGGCGCGAACACATGGAACGACCCAAGGCATTGCTCTGTCATTGAAAAAGCAAGCGAATTCCTCTCTTTAGGCGCTACGGTATGTGCAATCTGTGGGGCTACCGCTGCGCTTGCCAACTTTGGGCTATTGGATAAGCGTCCACATACCAGCAATGGAGTGGGATACCTTGAAATGGTTTCCCCTAGTTATAAAGGGCAAAGTTTTTATATAGACAAGCCATCTGTAGCAGATAACAACCTTATTACTGCAAGTTCCACCGGAGCTTTGTTGTGGGCGAAACAAATTATTGAGCGTTTAGGTGTTTTTGGTGCAGACACTTTAGAAGCTTGGTACGAATATTTTAGTACTGGTGATCCTAAACATTTCTTTGCCCTCATGCAAACCTTGCCGCCTAACAATAAAAACTGACATACCTTTTTCATAGGATATAGACAAGCCGTCAAGGGTAAACTTCGCTCCGCTCGACCTTGAGGGCTTTTCATTTTATTTGTTAATATCAAATAAGTCAACTCTCATACTATTTATACTTTAGTTGAGGGGGTTGATTATGAAGAAAAGAAATTTACCGCTAGGAGACAGAAATATAATTGGCACTCGTGTTACCGAAGCACGCTTAAAAATAGGAATGAAGCAAATTGAGTTGCTCTATAAACTTCAAATTATGGGCGTGGACATAAGCATTCCTGCTCTTTCTCTATTAGAAGGACAGAAACGCCCTGTATCTGATATTGAGCTTAATGCACTTGCTGACATTTTAAATGTTTCTGTTGATTGGTTGATGGGTAGAGAATAAATTGTTTATTTAAACTATATTATAAAACCATTACTTACAGAATGGCGAATAACTACCTAAAATCACTTATTTTTTAAACATAAACTAAGCCTGTAGACTATAGTCATCTACAGGCTTAGTTGTGGGCTTTTTACCCCTACAACTGTATATACAGTACTATACCTGAATCTGATTGTTGTTTGTCTTCAGTACGGTATAACAATCATTGCATAAAATCTTCCTTTTGTCTTTTCTACACATACGTCTGGGACAATTCGAGTTTTGCTTTATATTAATTAAACTGCCGTTTGACTCAAGAATAACATGACTTTTGCCATTCTTAATACTGTGCCTTTTCAAATATTCAATACACAGTATAATTTTCCCAAGATCGTTCACCTTCCGGTAATAGTTTGCTGAAAGTTTTCTGGGATTTGCCCTACGGTTTTGTTATGGTATTTAATCAGCGTATCAAAACACTCATAACAAGCTTCATTCCTACTGCTATAAAGTTTAGTTTTGCATATACAGCATAGTTTATTAGGTTTTCTTAAAGAATACCCTGTATTGGTATAGTTGATTTTCAATACATCCTTTTCTTTGATTCCAATAGAGTTCATCAGATCTTTTGACAGTTCAACCCTCCCTAATTCGTCAACCAAGACGGTTTCTTTCATATATATTTCCACCCTTCTTGTAATCTAATATCAAATTTTGTTGTATTTCGTAATTCACTTAGAATTATATCAGTCTATCATTTTAATTTCAATAAGATTGTTTAACTTTATATAATGTTAAACTTATAGATATAACTGTCAATGGGCAATATAATAAATATTTAAGTATCAGAAGTGACGAGGAGTTATAACTATGAAGGATGATTTTAACTATAAGCTTGTTAACAGGACAAGAATAAGTACTAGCATTGATAATAAATTGCTGGCTCAGTTTGATAAGTTAGCAAATGATACAAGGATTAATAAGTCCAGGCTTTATGATGAAGCAATAAAAGACTTGTTGGTAAAGTATGGGAAGTATGAAGATCTTAATTAAGTGAAAATACAAAAACAAATTGTAATTTTTTGTTCAAGATACATATTAATCTCAATAGGTATCCATTAACGGCATTAGGGATTAAACCATTATATCGTAAGGAATGTTCTTTTTTCATTTAACCTAGCAATTCAGTTTATTTTTCAAGGAGGCGAAATATGAAAAATTTAAGATTACTTAGGGAAGCCAATGGTTTGAGCCAACAAAAACTTGCCGATTACTTTGGATTATCACAGTCACAAATTCATGGATATGAAACAAATGCTTATGAGCCTGATATTGGGATGCTTAAAAGATTTTCTGATTTTTTTGAAACGTCTGTAGATTATTTGATAGGGCACACAGATATCAGACGTAAAATTGAAGAGGTTAAGGAATTGGATTTAAACTCGAATGAAGAAGAATTGGTTAAAAAATATAGAATGTTATCTGCAGAAGCAAGACAAAGCATAATTATGATGATTGAAACTATAATCAATAAATAAATCAAAGAAGTTAAGGTTCATCTTAACATGGCTTAAACTTTTGAAATGCTGGGAAACACGTTCAATAGTCTACTAGAGTATTCTATATTCATGGAGGACTGAACATGTTAGGTGAGATTAAAGAATTGAGAACTGCAAAGAAAATTAATCAGGTGGAAATGAGTGCAAATCTAGGCGTTTCCAAATTTTGTTGTATTGCAAAATCCACTAGAATTATTGCAGTCCAACTCACAGATATAATTGCTACGCATCATAAGTGACAAGGAGTCATAATAATGAAGGCTGATTTTAACTATAAGCTTGTTAATAGGACAAGAATAAGTACTAGCATTGATAATAAATTGCTGGCTCAGTTTGATGAGCTAGCAAAGGATACGAGGATTAATAAGTCCAGACTCTATGATGAAGCAATAAAGGATTTGTTGGTAAAGTATGGGAAGTATGAAGATGAATCAAGTTAAATAATAAGCCAATACGATAGGGTGAATTATTATATGTTAAAAATTCCAGCCTCTTTTGAAAATGAAAACTCAAACTATATAACCATTCCATGTATGCAAAAATTTTTAAAATCAAGAAATTTAAAAATGCACTCACGTCGTGAAGCATTGCTGGATGAAATTAAAGAATACGCTGCTATAAATGAAAATAATGAACAGGAAGTTATTCGTTGGATTGATAAAATCCTTAAAGAAGGAATAAAAGATTTATATATTAGAGAGATAGTATTTTCAGATAAGACGTCTATGTTATGTAGAGATGTTTATTTGATTGACAAAGCACTATTTGAAAAGCTATATAATCATCAGCAAAATAATATAATTAATGTTAAACATATTAGTGATTTTAGCCTAATTAGCTATAGACAAGAGAATAGCAAATTTGGAAATACTCTAAGCCTTACGATAACTAGATTGATTACCCAATACAATAAAAAGGGAAATGAATCAATCATTTATCCAATCTTTGTTGATATTCTAACTGATAAAAATATAATTATATGTAGAGCAAAGCCAAAAAGTGATTTGTATTATGAAGAAATTAGCAAACTAGATATAAAACATCACAAAACTGTGTCAACCGAAAGTATTGTAAATGATGTTTTGAACTTAGTCTTGTCATGGTTAAAAATTGATGGACAAAATCATCCTAAATTTTCAGATTATAATTTCAGAAATAAATTGTTTATAATGTTGGATAAGTATACTTTTACCCCAAAACCTATTCAAGAAAATATAGACAAACAAAAAAATTTTATCAATGAAACCGCTAAAAGCATTTTTAACACTTTTGGAATACCATTTACTTCGTTAGAAGATGCCATTGATGATCTTCTTAATATGTCTGAAAAATACATATCAATTAACTGGCCTGATAAGGATATATTCACACAAGATAGGTTTGCTTACCCCCTTCAACTAAAAGCAACTGACGACGAAGAATCCAAGGTAGAACAAACATCTGCCAATGAAGAACCACTTCAGTCTAAAGCAATATTTTTTGATAATAAAAAAATGATGCAGAAAACCAAATCATGTGATGGTGTAAAGTTTTTCTATAGAAGGCAAGAGTCAATATATTTTACTAAACAAATTAAAATAACTATAAGAATACATAAGGGGTTTTGTATTATTAAGTTTTGGGATTATACAGAGGAGAGTGACATGCAAAATGTATTATCCGACATTATTGATTCTGAAAAATGATTTGAATGAGTTTCAAATAAATGCTTTTGATGAATGGATATATAGTCAATCACCCAAAGGAAAAGAAAATATTAATGTTTTTAAAGTAGCGTCTGTATTGAAAGAGGGTTATGAGAAATCTGAGAAAGTTTTGAAAATTCTAGTGGATAAAAATTTTTTGAAGCGATATTTTGCAATCAGGTGTCCAAAATGTGAAATACTGATAAAGAAAGTACCTTTAGAAGATGCCGCAAATGCACTTAGAACTGAATCTTGTTATTCATGTGATGAACCAATAGAATTAACTAGCGCAGATATAGAGGTAGTTTATTCTGTAATTCTTAACAACAATAATGACCATGACAAAATACCATCAGATAAATTTATTGACTATGATAAAACTGATTTAAAAAATAAAATTAGTTCAATACAATCGTTTATAGCTCAAAATGAATTTGAGGTTAATAAAATGCTGTATTCACCTACGGATGTTGATTATACTCAATTGAGTGAAATGTTTGTTGCAGTAAAAAAAGCTGACGGAACTACAACATCCATTGGTTACAGTTTAGAAAGACTTATGAAATACTTGTTTGATTTATGCATTTGCTTTAGAAGCACAAACAAATTCAAAACATCTACAAACCAAATTGATGTTGCTGTTAGAAATGTATTTCCTTCATCAAGTGTTCCAATTCTAAAGTATACAGGGGATTTGTTTTATACTGAATGCAAAAATGAAAGTAAAAAGCCTAAAGGTGAATATATGCAAAAGTTAAAAAACGTTATTGACCTATCAAATAATGATAATAAGTTTATCAAGTTTGGCATAATTGTAAGTCGATATAATGCCCCAAAAACATTTCAAGTCATTTCAAATAAATATTACCTTCAAGATAGTTTTATTATGATTAGTATTGAT